>JABMMY010000117.1 GCA_013205415.1 Deltaproteobacteria bacterium | reverse complement strand
GGCACGACCTTTCTAGAATGGCCAGGAAGGTGTGGGTCACCACAAAGAAGGACAGCTTTTTACAGGCCCACCTCGATCTATATCTCGCCTATGTGAATGGGTATTCGGTACCCCGGTAAAGCTTTTTTAAAAAAAACTAAAACTTCACAAAAAACATCTGAGCGTAGGTTTAATACTCGCTAGAACCTCATTTTTAATGACCAAAACCGGCTAGTTCTCCGCCCCTTTATTAGGGCGGGTCTACCCATTAGTCGGGGCCAGGTATTAGGTATTAACCCCTATTTTTCCCCACCAAGGTATTGCGATTGCTACCGACCCCTCCACCTACCTTAATCAAAATTTCGTTTAGTTGCTCTGCTAAAAGATCTCTATCAAAATGTGAAGCTCCTAATTTCAAAGCTCTCCGACCCCTATTTTCCACCCATAAGGGAAGTGATAAGGCCTCGACTATCTGCAAGGCCGCTTTTTTATAATCTAAGGGATCTAGTACCAGTCCAATTTGGTTTTCTAAAATAAGATCGGCCAGCCATCCTCTAAAATTAATAGCGATGGGCCTACCGGCCGCAAGGGCGTCAAAAAATTTATTCGGAGAGGCATTCCAAAGCTCTTTTTTATTAATGAGCGTATTTAGTATTAGTGATGCTCGACGATAAAAAATGGGTATCTCATTTTTGGAAATAGGGTCTAATAAAAAGAGGTTATTTCCTAGGACCTGGTACTGTGCCGCTAGATTAAGAATTAAACCCTTTTCCTTTCCATCTCCTAGCACCACAAATTTAATGTGAGGGTGGGAGTGAATCGTTTCCTTGGCTAAAGAACAGATATAGGAGACTCCATTTGCGATTCCCAGCGTGCCTGTATATAGAACGATCAAATCCTCTTTATCAATACCCTTAGGTAAAGAGGGCTTCCTATCTTTACCTAGCCTAAAAGATTCAATGTCTGAGCTATTGGGGATAAAGGAGATGTTTTCAGACTTCACTCCCCTTGCAGTAATGGCTCGCTTAATTCCTGGTGAGAGAGCTATCACATGAGCCGAGCTATGATAGGCCAATCGCTCAATGGCTTTGGTTAATATTATTGAAAAGGGGTCTCTCAGGACTCCAAAGGCTATGGGGAGATCTGGCCATAGGTCTCTCACCTCAAGTACCAGGGGTACCTTTTTTTTACGAGCCAAAAAAATCGCCGATAGAGTGGCCGTAAGAGGAGGACTGGAGGCATAAACGAGATCAAAATCTAAATGAACTCCACACCGAATCGCCCCGCAAATATATTTCATAAAGGCCATGACCCTTTTAAAGAACCCCATAGAGTTATGATAAGGGATGGGCAATAGGTGAATATGAATTCCATTAACTATTTGAATATAGGGTTTTGAGTGGCGACTATTTAAATCTTCATCGGAAGCAATCAAATGAATCTCATGTCCCATAGCGACCAATCTTCTCGCAAACTCAAAGGTGCGAGTGATTCCACTTTTTTCGGGAAGTACAAAGTGCTGATAAAGGTAAAGTATTTTCATGGGATTGAAATCTGAAGTTCGGTCGAAAATAGTCGGGTTTGGTATTCCCAACTTAATTTTATAGTTTTTTCTTTGAGTTCTAAAGAGATGTTTGAAAAATTGTTTTGCAGGCTGCAATACCAGGCTGTGGCTAAATAAAGAGGCTCTGAGGTGCCTAGGGGTCTTTGGTGAGCGTCGGACAGGATTGAAATAGTTTTATTAGGAATTTCTGTATTGAAGTGGGGCGAAAACATTGTATCCTCAAGGGTGATTTGATGCGAGGCACCCAAGGTGCCGAAGTGGGAATGGAGTGACCCTGTTTTTAATAGTAAACTCCGATTCAAAATTTGAGCGGGCCGTGGTTCTAGTGTTTTTAAGATCTCTACTCCAGGATCTAGATGAATGAACTCCTGCAAATGATTAATTTTCTGAGAAGGTGTCACGCAATGAAAAGAGCAGACAAAGGATGGAGTCGTTGAAATAAACCAACCTCTGATCACAGTGGCACCGTCAAGAAAAGAATAGCCATTATGAGACGCCCATGTCCACACGCCATGAGCCGTTTTTAGTTTTTCTCGATTTAACACATGTCCCCGTCTTCCCATTCTAAAATTTGACCAGATATCGGCCGAGTTTTTTCTGTTTAGCACCAGGACATTATGGGCCGGCGAGCTACGATAGAGCTCCCTTTTAACGCCTTGATAGGAAAAGGTGCCGCTATTAATAAAGACAGGCCTATCCCCTACAGACATTTCAAAGGTGAGCAGATCGCAATGAGAGTGAGCAGGAAGGGCATCGGGTCCCAAATTTCCAGCATCGAAAATAAGAAAAAGATCCTTTTGGCGCGAGATGAAATAATCACCGATCCAACTCTGTAAAAAATGCTCAGAGTGTGGCGCCTCCATTTTCCACGAGTCATTAAAAAAAGGTAGGAGACCATTGGGATGGGAAATTTCACAAGCAAAGTTAAGCATTTTTTTTGCCCATTCTTTTAGATGATTGGCCTCGGTCTGATGGCCCTCTATTTTTTCTAGCCAAGGAACCAAAAAAGAAAGCCCATGGGTCAGTTCAAGGTGATAACTGGGCGACTTTTCGAAATGCTCTCCCCAAGGAAGTAACTGTCTCTTGAAACACTTTTTAATAAGGACTATTCCATTTTTTAACCATCTATCCGCCGTGGCCCCCTCAAAAAAAGATCCCCCCAAAATTAAGGCCTGCGCATTTTCCCATAAATGATTTCCTTTGATATCTCTTTCTAAATTCGACTCTAACCAGGAGATCTGAAAAAAAAGTGATTGTAAAATTTTCTGCCTATCTTTTTCTGGAGGAGGCGATAGTACCCACAGGGCAAGCCAGTGCTGAACTCTTTTGGAAATAACGTAAGGGTGCCAGCCGACTTGATAACTTCTCCTGGTAGAGAAAGGAAACTGTGTTATCCAATCTAGAATTAACCTCCAGGACAGGAAAAAATCTGGCCCCTTTAAAACATTACGATGGGAATGCAATTCAAACTCTGCAAGCTTAGAGTTGGGTATCGCTATCAGATCATTTAAGGACGTAGGTGAAAATTTAGGATTACAGAGTGTTAAAGGGATAATGTTTTTTTTGTAATCGATTAATGAAGGAATGATTTTTCTTGTGGAATAGCTTGCCACTAGCCTTTCCCTTTGTAGTTTGAGATGCCAGTGATATTTAAATGGCGTGGTCAATCTAATGAGGGCTCTAAAAAAAAATTGCTCAAGATGATGGAAGCGAAGAAGAAGGTAGGCGTGTTTACAATACTGGAAAATAGATGAAGCCCTCATGGAGTTATTAAGCCACCTGTGGGGTGCGGATATTTTTTTGAGTTTCAGTCCCCTGTATTTCAACCGCTATTTTGCTGACCTCTAAAATCTCTTTCCAACTTTCGGGTGAGGGCTGTGAGATTAAAGTTGCCTTAAGAAATTGGGCTAAACATTCTTTATGTCCCTTGTCTTGAACCCAAAGTGTTTTCTTTTTAAAGTTCGTAAAACCATAGCCCTTTAAACTTCTGAAATTATCGATAACAGCGACCTTGTTTCCAGCAAAAACTTCAATTCTTTCCTTTGGGAAAATACGATTTCCGAGTGTGGTGTAAATAAGTGTTCCCAGGGATCCATCCTCAAATGAAAGCGTTACTGTGACACTATTTGTTTGGTCTATGAGTTCACTAGCGACTCTTGAGACGGTAAAATTAGTGATGGCACAGCCTGCGAAATATCTTAATAGATCAATAAAGTGACAAAGCTCTCCCACTAGCCGTCCGCCCCCCTGTGCAGAGTCGTGAACCCAATGAGATTTAGGTAATGAAAGGGCATTAACGGTGTACACCATTTGCTTGGGGTCCTTTGTGTCAAAAAAAAGAGATTTTAATTTTTGACTTAAGACAGAGTATCTACGATTAAAACCCACCCAGAGCACATTGGAGAAAAGAGAATCGATTAAGGCCTGCTCGATCTGTTTTAATTCATCCAGGGTAATCGCAAGAGGTTTTTCTATGAAAATATGTTTGTGGTGGGTAATACCTTTTATCACAAGCGCAGCATGGGAGTCATGTCGAGTGGCAATAATTAAGGTGTTGATTTTTGGATCGGTTATTATGGAATCGGCATCACTTAAGGTTTGTGCAATATGATATCTTTTTGCGGCAACCGCAGCAGAGAGCCCATTTTGTGAACTGATACTATCGATAACCACTCCCATTTTTTTTAGTAGAGGCAAGATGATTTTAGTCGTGTGATCTCCGGCACCGATCACTCCAAGGCCATTAAGTACCGATTTTTGATTAACTGAGTAGAGGCGATGGGGAGTGGGACTGCTTAAAATATTATGGCAGCCTACTGGGTAGCTTAAAATAATTCCGGTAGAGAATATTTTTCTATTAAAAAGATCGTAAGCCTGGAGAGATTCTGTAAATGGAAAACGGTGGGAGATGAGAGGCTTAAAGTATATTTTTTTCTCCTGTAGCAGAAGGAGTATCGCCTCCATATTTCTTTTTTCTGTCCATCGCACAAACCCGATGGGATAGTCTAAGCCCTTTTGCTCATAGTTAGTTTCATAGCGACCTGGTCCATAGGAGCAAGACACCTGAAAGGAAAGTTCCTTTTCATAAAAGTCTGTGCGTCGCAGTTGGGTTCCCGTAGCACCCACCAATATAATTCTTCCTCGTTTGCGACTCATTTGAGCTGCATAGTGAATCGGATCTGAAGAGGGTGTAGAGGCCGCAATGATAACTCCATCCACACCCTGGCCTTTAGAAAAGGCAAGGGCATGATCGATAGGGTTGGGATTCTCACTGAGTGAATGAACTTCAGCACCAAAAGATTTAGCCAATTTTAATTTTTCACCCTCGTAATCGATACCGATCACTCGACAGCCCTGGGCCCTTAATAATTGAACTGTGATTAGGCCAATCAGCCCTAGTCCCTGAACCGCAATTGTCTCTCCTAAAGTTGGATTTAATAATCTAATACTTTGTAGAGCAATAGCGGCAATGGGAGTGAACGCCGCCTCCTCAAATGAGATAGGATTAGTAGGATCAATTTTTACGCAAAGATTTGCAGGTACAGAAACTATCTCGCTGTGAGGTCCATTTGAAATCACACGGTCGCCGACAGAAAAACCGAAAACATCGGCTCCCACCTTTAGGATGACACCGCTTTGCGCGTAGCCCAGGGAGCTGGGTTTTTGAAGTTTATTTCGAATGGCAAAAAAGGTAGAAGCAACACCCTCTGTTTTAAATTTAGCTAGCACCTCAGATACTTTATCCGGTTGTAGTTGTGCCTTTTTAAGTAGAGAGGCCCTTCCAAACGCTAATAAACTTTCCTCCGTTCCTTTAGAGATGATCGAGGCATAGCTTTGAATTAAAAGATGGCCAGCCTTAACACCTGGAATGGGAGTTTCAATGAGCTCTAGCTTTCCAGTGTTTAAGGTGTGAAGG
>JABMMY010000116.1 GCA_013205415.1 Deltaproteobacteria bacterium | reverse complement strand
TTTGGAAAATTATTTTTTTTGCCAATTGGATGATAGGCCGAGTCGCAGCCACCGTCATAATCACAAAAACGAAAAGAGGTTCTCTGAAATTTAAAGATTCCAAATAATGGATTGCTTGGCTAGACCCTTTAAAAAAAAAGGAATAACAAAACCATAGTCCCGCCCAAAATCCGAATACAACCTCTACCTCTCCCAAAAGATGAAACAGATTTTCTAATACCGAACCCTCTGGAAACTTCTGGGCTAAAACCTGAAATCTTTTTACCGCAAAGGTATGTACGATTGCGATGGCAAAAAATATAGTTCCTATCATTTCTTCATTGTATCAGACATGATAAACTTAAAGAAACTTATGCGATTACGAAATAATATTCCGGCAAAACAGAAATCAACTTTTCTATTTTTAGTTATTTCTCTTCTTTTAATAATAGGAACACCGGCTCAAGCTGGACTGCTTAGCGATTGCACAAGAGCTCTGACTCAGTTGGCTTTGCCCTATGCGGTCGAATATCACAAAGGAAAAACCGTAAGGCCTAAAGATTCCAATGATCCCACTTTAATTGTACTCGGAAATAGAATTGGACTAGGGAATCGGGGTGGCCTATATCAGGTCGCTAAGGCATCAATCATTCCTGGAGTTATTCCCACCACACTTGCCTTAGTAGCCAAAATTCCACATTCCCTTCGACTACCGTCAAATTCAGGACCGAATCCCGAGGCCGAACTTGAAATGAGGCGAGAAATTTTTACCTATGAGCTTCTTAAATCCCAATGGGACAAAGTAGAAAAGGATTCTAGATTTCCTAAAAATCCTTCATGGGAGAAAGGGACGATTCCAGCAGCTCCAATTTTAAAAGAATTTGAAAGTAAGATGGGGACCCTTCTTATTAAACCTGAAATTCATGGTGACTCTCTAAAAAAACTTTATGCCCAATATCAGGGAAAACTACCACCTGAGATGCAAAGGTCTATCAATGAAATTTATTCACTCGTAGATGCCATCTCAAATCAGGTAAAAACTCCGTTACAGGACGCTAAAGAACAATGGACTTCAGGTAGACCCTTTTATACCGACATTAACCCTGAAAACTTAGTGTGGGTATCGAACCCAGCAGAAATGAAATTATTGGGACTTAAGACTCCTAGCTTTGCCTTCTACGAAATAACGCCCCTCATTAATAGAATGCCCCAGTTTTTACCCCTACGTGACAACCGATAGTTCATGGTAAAATATCCTATCTCTCTCTAAAAAAAATTCCCATCACTTGGTATCGGAGCTCTATCGTGACTTAAGGCGTTGATTTTTAAAAAAATGCCCTTAGCAGATTCAGGAACAACCCCAAAAAAGTGCTGAGGCGATCCTGAAATTATCGTTGAATTTTTTTTTATAGTGGGATGCCGCTCTGCAAAGGAAGCTGAAAAATACCATCTCTTAGGTGATAAAAGAGGTCTACGATGTCCGAGAGCAAATATACAACCCTGAATACTCATATTCCAGAGCTAGACGGGCTTAGAGGAATTGCCATTTTATCGGTGCTTTTTTATCATCTCTTTTGGTTTACCTCAGATAACGGAGGCCAATGGAGCGGATTGCCACTCGTTATCTATCATGCAGCTCAAATGGGTTGGATAGGAGTTAATCTATTTTTTGTGCTCTCCGGATTTCTAATCACCCGTATTTTAATTAATCAAAAAAATGAACCCCATTACTTTTCAAGATTTTACACCAAAAGAACGCTAAGAATTCTTCCTCTCTACTTAATAACTCTAGTCTTTATTTTCTTTTACTTTCCAGATTCCACTAAGTTTGTATTGCTTAGTCTTCTTTTTCTTGGTCACGCTTCGGACCTATTTGGAGTCACTGCATGCTATCCCGGCCTTTGGTCTTTATCTATCGAGGAACAATTTTATCTGTTTTGGCCTTGGGTAGTACGAAAATTATCGACTAAAAAACTACAGCTCATCTGCCTTTCGATCTGTGTCATTGAGCCGGTAATTAGAGCCATTATTTATTTTAATCATCAAGTCACCGTTCTAAACTTACTGAGCGGATTTGATGGTTTCGCTTATGGAGCAGGACTATCTATTTTATTCTGTAAATTTCACGCAAACAAAAACATACTCAAACAGTTTTCATATCTCACCCTGGGTTTAGCCTGTCTTATAATAATTATTTTTGCCAAGCACGGCATTTTCACTAGAAAAGAATTGGTAGGAGAAATGCTTTTACCCTCTATTATCTATTTACTAGCAACGGCACTGATGGCTATTTGCTTGGCCTATTCGGGTCACAAACGATTATTCTTATTTTCAAAGGGCATTCTACCTAGCTGGGGAAAAGTTAGCTACGCCGCCTATTTATGCCACTATATGGTTCCCAAAGCGCTGGAGAGATTATTTTTATTACTTCCCTCCACTCTATTTAATCCCATCTCCTTCAGCTTTTGTTTCATACGAGCCTTGGTATATATATCGGCAACCTATTTTCTCTCTTTGCTTATCTATCAATTTATTGAGAGACCTTTTCTCAGGTTGAAAACACTGTTAACACAAGACAAAAAGCCTGCACTCACTTCAGCCGAAGCTCTATTCACCTAATTTAAATCTCGAATCTAATTCCAACCCTAATTTCATCGTGAGAAAGATTAACACTCTCTGCGGCCGCAAAAGGTTTACTAGATAAATACATTGCTACTAAATAAAAACCGTTAATTCCTATTCGACTATCTAACTCCCTTCCAGAGGCAGAATCGAAAGTATTTAAGCACAACTCAAGTCCGCTACTATAATAATAGCCTTTATAAATTCTAACTCCACTGCGCCAATCCCCTGTTTTAGAGGTCTGAGTACTCAAGCTAAGATCAACTCCACCTGAAATAAAAGGTACCAGGACCTGATTCTTAATAAAGTCTGCGCGGTAGGTAAGTCCCAAATAAATAGGGGCCACATATAAATTAGCAGTACTTACACTACTCACTGGAGCATCAACTATCGTGGCAAAACCAATTCCACTAGACAATGCAATTTTTCCAACTGGAGTTACCAAGGGAATCCACTCAAGACCTAAATTAAAGCCATAACCCTCTGTGGTGAGGCTAGTGGTGCTGTTCCATAAATAGTTTTTATATTTTAGTTTATATCCTTGGATATCCAGACCCACATTCAGTGGACTTTCAAAGGTATATTTTGCCTTTTGAGTCGCTCCATAACTTTGAGCTATAAGACCTAGTCCCAAACACACCATCAAAAAAATATTTTTATCTATCAAATTAATCTTCATAAAGGCCATCTTCTCACAGCAGGTTTTAAGCAGCAATTTAAAAGGTAGCCGATGTGGGTATCCTCTCCTATTTTAAAATACCTGGCCCCGACTAATGGGTGGACCCGCCCTAATAAAGGGGAGGGTTTTGTAGAGAAAATTAAATCATTACGC
>JABMMY010000115.1 GCA_013205415.1 Deltaproteobacteria bacterium | reverse complement strand
TTAGTTTTGTTTTTTTATTTCTTTTTTGGGGGACTCTATTTTTCTTTAGAGAGCTAGAGATCAATCGAAATCTGCAGAGCGAAGTTTTAGAAACCAAATTACAGCTTCAGTTAAAGGTACTTTCTGAGCCCCAAAACACAAGCCCTAATAGACAGCTTGGATATGCAATCACTTTAACTGAAGATGAAGGTATTGCAAAAGATACCACAGGAACTAAACGCGTCAATAATACTGCAATAAATACTCCAGAGCAGGGATCGTGGATTCCTCTTCCCGGAGCCATCGTATCGGCCAGGCTTGGGAGTCTTAGCTCAGAGTGCCAAGCAGATAATTGTGCCGTAAAAATAGAGCTTCTCCCTTCAGGAAATGGCGTTTCTCAAGGAGAGCTTCTTCTTATTTTAGAAACAGAGGTTCCCCGCATTGGCACCCGTGGCGTGACGACACTACAAAGAAAGCAATTTATTTTTTATCCGGGATATGCCTCTCGGAATGAGTTTAACTCCACAGACCTTTCCGGTTTTGAAAAACGTCCCTTCAAATTTTCTAGAACACTCAATGCGTCTGTAAACTTTAAGGTCACTAAACTTTTAAGACCACTAGCACTAAATGTTTACCTTTTTGATACAAGAAAAACCTTAATTCATCACGAACGTAAAGTGATTGATCTGGATGAAAGCTATGCTAACTGAAATCCCCTCTTTTACAGTCATTGCCGAAGGAAGCCGCACCCAGGGCTCGGTCTCCTTCTGCTCGAAATGCATTATTCTTGGGCTTATTGAAGGTAATGTTTACCAACACTCTCACGAAACTTTAACGCTAGGAAAATCGGGTTGGATAAGAGGAGACATCACCTCTCAAGGACCTGTGGTAATTTCCGGTCGCATCGAAGGGAATATTTTTTCAAGCGTCAAAGTAAAAATTTTAGAAACGGCTCACATCAAAGGGACTGTAGTTTGCCCTACCCTAGAGATCATACCCGGTGCAATTGTAGAGTCGGACATCTTAATGCACTGGTCACCCACTAAACACAGCCACAAACCTTTGGCGGCTTAAAACCCGGCTATCTTTTATGCTGCATGTTATAGCACCCTGGTTATTGCGGTGCTTAATAGTATTTTGATTAAGCAATCCAATTAAATATACCGATAATTTAGTGACATGGCATCTAATCGCGATAAGACTCCCCGGCTCGTTATCATAGAAGGAAAAGATAAGGGCAAAGTGATTCCTTTGAAAAAAGGAACCGCCATTATTGGGCGCTTCAAAGCCGATATTCTTCTAAATGACACACGAGTTTCTAGGGCTCATGTCGCGCTTAATTTTAATGAAGACACCGGAGAACTGAGTTACACCGATTTAAAAAGTTTAAATGGAATTCTGATCAATGGGGAGTTACGAGAAACTGGAACTCTCAAAGATGGCGACAGGCTTCTCGTAGGAAACACCTTATTTGATTGTCAGCTAATGATCGACGGCGAAACAGAGGTTGGAACCCTCGCAAAAAATGGTCTCGAACCCCGCTCTGCTAACTCTATTTCACTCCCTGGCCCCTCAAGATTTGCGATCGAGTCGATACCCCCAGAGCAGTTAAGTCCGCCCCATATCGCCAAGATAATAGAAAAGAGCTCCCCAGGTCCAAATACAACTCTTAGTTCTAAAAACCTTAATAGCTCAAGTGTAAAACTAAATAGGAAACATTTCTTTACTAAGATTCCAAAGTCGATTCGGGTAGGAGCCATTTCTTTAGTTCTTCTTTTTTTGTTAATCTCTCTACTTCCCGATCCCGCTACAAGATCTCTCTCCAATAAAACGCTAGAAAACTATAGTTCAGAAATAAATAAACTTATGAATTCAAGAAATTTCGATGAGGCTAAAAAGATTGCGATTGAATGCGTTAAAAGCTACCCCACTCATTCTGTGCCGTTAATTTTATTAGGTGATGTCTATTTTGAATTACGAAAATTTGATCTTGCAATCGATTCCTATCAGAGATCTCTTACTTTAAAACCTATACAGCTCGTAGCTTTTACAAGACTGATACGTCTTCATATGATTTCAAATCATATTCGAGAGGCAAAAACCTTACTTGCTCAATTTTTACCACTTTTGAATTCAGGACTGCAAAACTCAAAAATTCATGTTCAAGCTGGCGAATTATTTCTTGATTATCCAGAATTAGAGCCCGATCCTAAATCTCAATTACAAAGAGCTCTGTCTCTACAATCTAAAGAGGCGCCTAACAACTCCATTGGGTACAAACTAGAGTCACAGCTCATTTCAATGACTGAAAAAAATACAGAAAGCATAAAAAGATCAGAAGAGATCTTAAAGAAGGGGCTTGTGATCTCACCTAGGGATGAATGGATCCTAGATCGGCTATTCTATTTAAAATTAACCCAAAAGGACCCCAAACAGGCAACGGCTATTTTAGAAACGTGGATAAAATTAAATTCGAAATCAACAAAACCATTGCTCTTGATTTCCTATTTAAAATTCAATGAAAAAAACTTTCTGAGCGCCATTCCTTTTCTGCAAAGGATTCTATCTTTACTCATCAAAGAGCCCAGTCATCCCCATTACTCTGAAGCCTTAAATTTAATGGGACAAATAAGCATGCAACAAAATCAACTTGCAGAGGCCGAAAACTTTTTAATACAATCCTGCAAATTAGGTTATCAACCCAGCTGTTCTCATCCTCTGCTAGTAGGTATCCCATCGCCCTCTAATGGCCCTACTCCGGCCTCTGTACCTTCTTCATCGCCAAGTGAATAAGTTTCCGATAATATCTAATTCACACACTAAGTATCTCTTCAACCTGGAGAATTTTTCATGAAAAAAATAGGTTTTCTTTTCTTATTCGTACAGGCAGCTCTTTTTGCCATCATCCCTCAAAATCCGATTCTTTCAAGTTATTGGGTAGCTCCGCACAACGACTCGGTGATGATAAAGATTGCTGATAAATTTGAGGTCGTGAGAAAACTTAATGGAGGCTACGAAATATTGGTTCCGCTATCTCAAACCCATCAACTACTTTCTCTGGTGCCAGAGGCTCAGCTACTTGAACTAGATATTTCAAGTGTTTTAAAGAAAATTTCACGTGATGAATTGCAGGGATATCATAACTTCACCACCGTCCAAAGCCACCTGCAGTCGATCGAAGCAAAATTTCCTCAACTCGCAAAAATAGAAAAGTATGGAGAGTCGATGGAGGGAAGACCTCTACTTTCATTAAAACTTTCAGGGCCCCTTTCAAATAAATTGCGCCCCGCAATCCTATTAACTGCCGCTACACATGGAGACGAGCTCATTACCGTTGAGGTTTTATTTGGGTTATTAGATTCTTTGGTCGCCCGCTATGGAAAAGAACCTCGGTTGACTGCAATATTAGACCAGTATGAAATTTATTTTATTCCTGTAGTCAACCCAGATGGATATATTCGTACCGAACGATATGCTAACGGAATAGATCCCAATCGAGATTATCCTTGGCCACAAGATCCTAATCACAAGGCTAATCCCTGCATCTCTGGACTCATGAAATTTTATGAAACTCATCAGATTAAGGCCAGCATCGATTTTCATGCCTTTGGAGAGATGATTATGTACCCATGGGCCTACACCTACGATTCGCTTCCTTCCCTAGAGGATTCCATCTTTGATCGAGTCACGACACAAATGGCAGATTTTAATGGGTACGTACATGGACAGATTTCAAAGGTAATTTATGTAGCAAAAGGTTCCAGTGCAGACTATTTTCATTGGAAACATCACGCCTGGGCACTTGGCATTGAAATAGGTAATCAGAAAATTCCTGCGGCTAGTGAAATTGCTGGGGTCATTAAAGCCAACAGTGATTCCACCTGGACATTCATTGAGTCTATTCATTAAAAGACAACGATGTTGAAAAAAATCAAATGGGTTCCAACCCCCAAACAGGCTGTATGGGAACTTGTTTTTGCGGCCAGTATTTGGGGTTTTGGATTTATCTGTACTCGGGTGGCCTTAGAATTTGCAGGGCCCTTCTGGCTAAATACCATTCGCTTTTACCTCGCCTTTTTCTTTGCACTTCCTGTCATATTATTTATTCCGATACTAAGAAATCACCTCAACTGGAATCAATTTTGGCTTGCAGCTATACCAGGTTTTTTACTTAGTGGTACTTTGGTATTTCAAACAGCAGGTCTGTATTACACCTCCGTTACAAAAAGTGCTTTCATCACGGTGCTCTATATTATTTTCGTGCCTTTTCTTGAGCGTTTTTTATTAGGAACTAGAATCAAAAAAGTACATCTAATCTATGTATTTTTTGCTCTCTTAGGAACCTTTCTAATTTGTAATTTTAG
>JABMMY010000114.1 GCA_013205415.1 Deltaproteobacteria bacterium | reverse complement strand
GGTCCTGGAGCGGGTGAGCACGGCGGAGAGATTCTTTTTCAGGGATCTCCAGAGGACCTAAAAAAAGAGGCCCGCGGACTCACGGGACAATACCTATCGGGAAAAATGAAAATAGAAATTCCGCACCAGCGAAGAGCCGCCTCGGGTGGTAGGTATCTGAAACTTCTCGGAGCCAGACAGAACAACCTTAAAAATATTAATGTGAACTTTCCCCTGGGAACTCTCACCTGCGTCACTGGAGTTTCCGGCTCTGGAAAAAGCACCCTTGTGATCGACACTCTTTTGACCGCTCTGCAACTTAAGTTTTCGGGACGCACGCAAAGTCTCAGCGATTTAGATGCCATGGAGGGAATCGAATATTTAGACAAGGTAATCTATGTCGATCAAAGTCCTATAGGAAGGACCCCCAGATCAAATCCAGCTACCTATACGGGCCTTTTCACCGATATCAGAGCCCTTTTTTCAGGCCTTCCAGAGGCAAAGGTGCGCGGGTATGGGGCCGGAAGATTCTCCTTCAATGTTGAGGGCGGCCGATGCAGCTCCTGCTCCGGTGATGGGAACCTTAAAATCACTATGAATTTTTTACCCGACGTCTATGTCCAATGCGAGGTCTGTCGAGGAGCTAGATATAATCGCGAGACACTTGATGTTCATTACCGAGGAAAAAGTATTGCCGATGTCCTTGCAATGACCGCAGAGCAGGCCGCACTATTTTTTGAACGAGTTCCCCAAATCAAAAGCAAACTAACCACCTTATTAGATGTGGGCCTAGGCTATCTTCAGGTGGGACAAAATGCGGTCACCCTTTCTGGCGGAGAGGCTCAGCGAATTAAATTAGCAAAGGAATTAAGTCGACGAGCCACCGGAAGAACCATCTATATTTTAGATGAGCCCACTACAGGCCTACACTTTGAGGACGTTAGAAAGCTATTACAAATTCTTCAACTATTAGTCGAACACGGAAACACCGTGATTGTGATTGAACACAACTTAGATGTAATCAAACAGGCCGACTACTTAATCGATTTAGGCCCAGAGGGTGGCGGTGCTGGAGGAGAGATTCTTTTCCAGGGAACTCCCGAGGGTCTTTCTTTGGTAAATAGCTCTTACACCGGTCGTTATTTAAAAAAGACACTTAATAAATAAACTCTTCTCTGAAAATTTAGTTGCGCGCCACAAAAAAAACCACCTATACCTTACGATACAGATGGTTTTCAAAACTATTTCTTATTGTTTTCTAGTTATAAAACTAGAATTTTTCAAGTAAACTTTGTGCGACTAGAAAGGTGAACAATACTAGTGTTTCTACGAATACTAAGGATAGAATCAGGGGAACAAACATAGATTTTTGTGCTCCTGGATTTCGGGAAACACCATCCATAAATGCCGTACCAATTTTACCCTGTGCTGTAGAGGCTCCCAGAACAGCCAAAGCCATTGCAAGACCCACCGAAAGCGGAAGGAGTGAACCCATTCCACCAGAAGCTGCATGAGCTCCCTCCTCTGCAAATACACTTGCCGAAGAGATTACCATTACCGTTAGCGCCAATTTACACACATTCATTATTTTCATTTCTTACCTCCTAAAAAAAATTACTCTTCATGTTCCGTTGCCATCTGTACATAAACAGCTGTCAAAACCGCAAAAAGAAAGGCCTGAATCGTACAGACCACAACCCCAAAAAGCAACAGGGGAACTGGAACAATCCACTTACAGAGCTCCGCAAAAGCACCGGCCAACATGTGATCGATATGCATGTTGGTTCTAAGACGCAATCCCAAGGTAAAGGGACGAATGACATGAGAAATCATCTCAAAGCCCGCAATTGGAATTCCAAAAACACCCAATCCCATTAAAAAGTGTTTTCCATACCCAATAAGACCGTTAGCTTTGACACCCATCCAATTATAAAAAATAAAACTGGATATTCCCAGGGCGAACGCTATGGGAAAGGCTGCGCTAGGTGAGGCCGACATAGGCAAAAGACCTAAAAGATTATTTAAAAGTACATAGATAAAAATAGAGGCAATGAAGGGAAAGGCGTAGGCCCCATAATGGTGACCGACAATACCCACGATTAAATTATAAAGCGCCTCGACCAGCAGATCGACAATAGAAAAGAGACCCAACTTGGGGCGCGGAATCACATTTTCTTGAATTTTACCCTTAATAATCCGATTCACTAGAAGAGACACCACCAGAATAAAAACAAAAACCAGGATAGCACCATTAACACTCTCCCACTCTCGCTGTTGGGGCAAGAAGGGTAGCTTTGTGAGCCAGCTTTCGGGACCATGATGTGCGGAACCATGACTTTGCATTATGTTTAACTCCTATTTAACCCCCTGTTAATAACCCCCTTTTTTTAATCTTTCAATAAAGATTCAATCGGCTGAATGATTTAAGTGCGAGTCGGGTTGATCGTGACAAATCAACCCTTCAAAGAAAGTTGATCGATCATTATCAACCGCTATTAAGGGGAGAGGGTGTTTTAATCTGTTAGCTTAAACCTTTTGGCCGTAAATAGAATAAACCAAACCCCAAAAATCATGGCTAAAACGACCAGACTAATCATCCAGTACGGTTCGGTACCATATTGTTTGTCTAGCTTCGTACCAAAATACCAACCCGCGCAGATCATAATCGCCTTGGTCATCACCGCATTTCCCATAATGATGGCGACCCTTAGTTTTTTGGTGTCTATTTTTATCATTTTCCCTCTTTTTTTATTCTGCCCTTAAGCTGCTCCATTCGAAACTGGACGATTTTGGGATTTGAATATCGACCTTTTACCCCTTCATAGGCCTGTAAAGCCGCTCTTAGTTTATTGGTTTGTTCTAAACATTGCGCAATTAAAAACTCGGCCTCCACCGTATATTCACCTTGATTATGATATCGACCCACCTGCTTAAAAGACTCTAAAGCGATGTCGTACCTACCCTCCATGTAATAGGTATTTCCAATTTCAAATCGGCTCTTTTCAATATATTGGCTTTTGGGAAACCGCTCAATCAGTAGTTGATATTCTAGTCTGGCCTGATCGAAATTATTCTGCCTAAAAAAGGCCTCCGCGGTTCTAAACTGAAAAAAATCGGTCTCCAAACTCTTGGGATTAAAGGTCATTAGCTTTTTGTAGGCGGCAATAGCCTTGTCGGTGTCCTTAGCCTGCTCAAAAAAAAGATTGGCGACCCTCTTTTGAATCTCATAAACGGAAACAGGATCTCGACTTAATCGAATGGCCTCTTGATAGTTAAAAATGGCTCCGGCGTAGTCCCTGCCATAGGTCTCTAGCGTGTGGCCCAACTTATACATAGATTTAATCCCAAGTTTGCTTTCGGGATTAAGGGAAATAACTTTTCTGAGTAGTTCGGTAGCTTCAGAATATTTTTCTTCCGTTAACTTGGCTTCAGCGGCGTCTAAAAGTTTTTCCTGTTTTCTTTCTGTGCAGCCCACAGAAAGACACAATATGATTAAAAAAAAACTCTACTTTGCATTGCCATCACCCTTGTCTGGATCTGGCTTCACCTCTACAGTCGGTGGTGTGAGCTTACCTTCGGTTCCCTCATCATCTTTTTCTACAATTTTTGCTACGGCTCCTACACTTTCCCCATCATCCAGTGAAATCAACCGTACCCCTTGAGCGACCCTTCCTACTTCAGAGATTTCCGAAACTCTGGTGCGAATTACCTTGCCACGATCAGAGGCCAAAATGAGATCGTCCTCATCTTTTACCTGTCTCACCGCAATGACAGGGCCATTTTTTTCCGTAATCTTCATCGTAATAACGCCAGAACCTCCACGTCCCTGAACGCGATACTCCTCAAGTAAGGTTCTTTTGCCGTAGCCTTTTTGTGTGACGGTTAAAACCTGTGCGGTGTTATCTTGTGGCGCCACAATAGCCATTCCAATAACCACATCATCGGTATCTAATTTCATTCCGGCCACACCTCGAGCCGTTCTTCCCATAGCTCTCACATCCTGCTCTTCAAACCGGATGCTCTGTCCAAACTTACTTACAAGAATAATATGATTATTTCCGTCGGTAATTTTGGCATCCACCAGAAGATCGCCACCTTCGGTAGTGATAGCAATAATCCCTTTTTTCATCGGACGAGAAAACAAACCTAAACTGGTTTTCTTGATTGTGCCCTGTCGAGTTACCATCGTAACGAACTCATTTTCCTTAAACTCTTTTACCGGCAATACCGCCTGGACCCGTTCGTTAGTCGTAAGATTTAGTAGATTAACGATCGGCTTTCCCTTGGCAACGCGTCCTGCCTCGGGAATTTTATGAACCTTCAACCAATAAACTCTACCCTGATCGGTAAAACATAAAATGTTGTCGTGGGTCGTTGCCACAAAAATATCGGCTATAAAATCTTCTGCTTTGGTAGAAACGCCGATAGATCCCTTGCCACCTCGACGCTGAGAACGATAGGCATCAACTGAGAGTCGTTTGACATATCCAGAATAGGTGACGGTCACTACCATCTCCTCCTCTAAAATATAATCTTCCTGTGTCATCTCCTCCTGTTCGTCGATAAATTCTGTCCGACGAGCATCACCGAAGTTTTTTCTCACCTCTTCTAATTCTTTACCGATAATCGTTAATACCTTATTTTCATCAGACAGAATGGCGTTTAACTCAGCTATCGTCGCCATGGTTTCATTATAATCTGAAACTATTTTTTCTCTTTCAAGGCCTGTTAAGCGTTGAAGTCTCATCTCTAAAATAGCCTTGGCTTGAACTTCGGAAAAAACAAACTTAGCAATAAGTTGTTCCTGCGCTTCGCTAGGATTGGTGGCCTTTCTAATGAGTGCTACAATTTCATCAAGATTTTCAACCGCCTTTTTTAAGGCCTCTAAGATATGGGCTTTTTCCTCAGCTTTTCTTAAATCGAAAACGGTTCGTTTGGTTACGACCTCTTTCCTGTGTTGCAGGAAGGCTATTAAACAGTCTTTAAGTGTTAAAAGTTTAGGTTGTTGGTGATCGATCGCCAACATGCTGATTCCAAAGGAAACGTGCATCTGCGTATTTTTATATAGCTGATTTAAAACAACGCGACTGTCTTCGCCCTTTTTCAGATCAAAAACAACTCTCATTCCGGTTCGATCCGATTCGTCCCGAATATCAGAAATCCCTTCAACTTTTTTATCTCGAATGAGTTCGGCAATGTGCTCAATGAGTTTGGCTTTATTGACTTGATAGGGGAGTTCTGTGACTACAATTCTTTGGCGATCCGCTTTAGCCTCTTCAACTTCAGCTCTAGCACGCAACTGAATAATTCCTTTTCCCGTATGGTACGCCTCCCTAAGACCATTTCTTCCGTAAATAAAACCGGCTGTAGGAAAATCGGGCCCTGGAATAATTTGCATTAATTCTAAAATACTAATTCCTGGATTTGCGATAACCGCCTTAATTCCATCAATGATCTCTCTCAAATTATGCGGTGGAATATTTGTGGCCATTCCTACTGCAATTCCTGAGGACCCATTAACTAAGAGGGTGGGAATTCTAGTGGGAAGCACTGCCGGCTCTTGTAAAGAATTGTCATAGTTGGGATTGAAATTAACGGTCTCTTTTTCAAGATCGGCAAGAACTTGATTGGAAATTTTATCTAGGCGCACCTCCGTGTATCGCATGGCGGCCGCGGCGTCTCCGTCTACCGAACCAAAATTACCCTGTCCGTCGATTAAGGTGTAGCGCATGCTAAAATCTTGCGCCATTCGCACCATGGTTTCATACACTGCGGTATCCCCGTGCGGATGATACTTTCCAATCACATCACCGACAATACGTGCCGATTTTTTATAGGCCTTTTCGTAGGTATTTCCCATGTCATACATCGCGTATAAAATTCTGCGATGCACAGGTTTTAACCCATCTCTCACATCGGGTAATGCGCGTCCCACAATGACAGACATGGCGTATTCGAGATACGCATCCTTCATTTGGTCCTCAATACTAACCTGACTAAGATGTACGTCTAAAATTTCCATTAGATATCCAAGCTTCTTACTTTAAGAGCATTTGCTTCGATGAAATCTCTTCTTGGTTTAACCTGATCACCCATAAGAACTGTAAAAATATTATCGGCCTCTACCGCATCCTGAACTGTCACTTGTAGTAAGGAACGCACCTTGGGATCCATCGTCGTCTCCCATAGTTGCTCTGGATTCATCTCTCCCAGTCCTTTATATCGTTGAATCATAAGTCCCGTCTGACCCACCTCAATCACATGTTTTTTTAATCCTTCAATGGTTAAAAAAGATATTTTGTTGCTATCCAAATCGACGACTTGATAAGGGGCCGTGCCGAGTTTCGAATAGGACTGAGTAATTTTTCTCATCTCCTGTAGTTGCGTTGAATTTAAAAACTCCCAGGTAATTTTCGTGGTGGTCTTCAAATTGTTTTTTGTCGAACTACATTCAGCTTGATAAGAATCGTGTTCCTCGTCCTTAGTTATCACATAGGAAAAGAAGGAGTTGTTCTCTCTTTTAGTAACAATCGCTGAGTACTCATCCATCTTTTGTCGAAGTCCCCTCTCCGTTTTTAGGGTTTCCGGAGTCCAGGTTTCATCCATGGCTATTAAGCGAATGAGATCTAAATCGGAGCGCCTAGCAATAGAGGCTAAAATATTTTCAAATTGCGTTACCTTTTTGAAAATGTTCTTTGCTGTTCCCGCCTCGATCTTTTCTTTTTCTTTATCTCCAAAAATTGAGACCTCTTCTAGGGCCTGCGAAAGTAAAAATTCTTCAAGGAAAGAATCATTTCTTAAATATCTTTCTACCTTCCCTTTTTTCACTTTATATAAGGGGGGCTGGGCAATGTAGAGATATCCTCTCACTACGATTTCCGGCATCTGTCGATAGAAAAACGTAAGTAGCAGGGTGCGAATGTGAGCCCCGTCAACATCGGCATCGGTCATAATAATTACTTTGTGATATCGAATTTTATTAACGTCGTAATCACCCACACCGATTCCGGTTCCCAGTGCCGTGATCAAGGTTCTAATCTCAGCAAATTCTAGCATCTTATCGAAGCGGGCCTTTTCAACGTTTAATATTTTTCCCTTCAACGGAAGAATCGCCTGGTTTTTTCGATCTCTTGCCTGTTTACCAGAGCCACCGGCAGAATCTCCCTCAACCAAATAGAGCTCGCAAAGAGCCGGATCTTTTTCCTGACAGTCTGCCATCTTGCCTGGCAACCCACCTAAATCTAATGCCGATTTTCTACGAGTCAGATCTCTCGCTTTTTTTGCTGCAATTCGGGCTCGGCCGCCCTCTAATGCCTTGATCGCTATTTTCTTCGCGGCCCCTGGATTTTCCTCTAGGAAAATATTGAATCTTTCATTGGTTAAATTTTCAACCAATCCTTTAACCTCAGAATTTCCCAGTTTAGTTTTGGTCTGTCCTTCAAATTGAGGTGTGGAAACTTTAACACTGATAACGCAGGTCAGACCCTCTCGAATGTCCTCGCCGATTAATGTTTCGTCGAGTTCTTTGCTCAAAGGACTAGCTTCAATATATTTATTCACCGTTTTAGTGAGTGCTGTTTTGAAGCCGGCTAAATGGGTGCCACCTTCAATAGTATTAATATTATTTGCAAAGGTAAGAATATTTTCTTTATACCCATCATTCCACTGCATCGCTACTTCTAGGTAAATTCCTTTGGCTTCAGCATAAAAATAGATAGGTTCTTCATTGAGTTTTGTTTTAGATCTATTTAAATATTCAACAAACGATTTTATTCCACCCTCAGAAAAAAATTCTTGGTTTTTTTCTGTTCTCTCATCTACCAAAAGAATTCGTACTCCGCGATTTAAAAAAGCTAACTCGCGTAATCTATTAGAGATAATATCGAAGCTAAATTCATGAACTTCAAATATCTCTTTGTCGGGTTTGAAAAGAATTTTTGTTCCAGTTTTTTGACTCACGCCCACTTCAGTTACAGGGGCTTGCGGTGTGCCTTTTTCGTATTTTTGTAGATAAACTTTTCCATCTCTTTTCACCTCGGCCTGACAGGTTTCAGAAAGAGCATTAACTACAGAAATTCCCACCCCATGCAATCCACCAGAAACTTTATAAGAATCATTATCAAATTTTCCACCGGCATGAAGGATGGTCATCACCACTTGAAGTGCAGAAACCTTTTCTGTTTTATGAATGTCGACGGGAATTCCTCGTCCATCATCTTCTATCGTTGCGGAATTATCTACGTGAATAGTGACAATAATATTTTTACAGTGGCCTGCCATGGCTTCATCGATCGAGTTATCAACGACCTCCCAAACTAGATGATGCAATCCTCTAGTTCCGGTATCACCAATATACATACCAGGTCTTTTTCGAACTGCCTCTAGACCTTCAAGGACCTGAATGGCATCGGCGCCATATCCTTTTCTAATTTCTGTAGTTTCATTATCAACAGGCATTTTTATTTTAATTTCTTCTAGCTCTTATTATTAAAAGGTTAATTTAAAAAATCAAATCCTCATCGGCATCACCACGCTAGTATGATTAGGGCCATCTGAGGAACGAATCACTCCGGGATTTTGTTTTCCTCGGATTTCTAAAATTATCTGTTTACCTTCCATTGTAGAAACGGCATCGATCAAATAACGAGAGTTAAAACCAATTTTAAATTCTTCGCCTGTGTAATCGATACTAATCTCTTCATTAGCATCCCCTAATTCCGGACTTTGACTTGAAAGTTGCAGAACTCCGGGAGTTAAACTGAAGGTTAGACTACGAGATTTATCGGACGACATCAAAGAAATTCGTTTAAGTGATGCCAGAAAGGCTTCTCGGTCCACAGAGATGGTATTAATCGCCTTTTCAGGAATGATACGACGATAATCGGCATATTTCCCCTCTATCAACCTCATTGATAAGAAGATATTGTCTCTTTTTACAAACAACATTTTCCCTCTGATAGTGACAAAAAAGTCCTCTTTCCCTTCAGACAAAAGGCGTCTTAGTTCATTTAATCCTTTTCGAGGAACAATGATCCCGTCTTGAAAAAGTTTCCACGCGCTTTCATCAAATAAAGTTTCAGGGTTATCCACTAAAGAAAGTCGATGAGCGTCGGTGGCCACCATACGAAAAACTTTTTTTCCTTTGTCGGCACCCTCGATGGTATTTTCTAGAGTTTCAAAATAAACACCATTCAAGTGATAACGCGCTTCGTCGGTAGATGCGGCGTATAAAGTTTTATCCAGCATAGCCATCACCGCCTGGCCGTTCATTCTAACAAACTGCTGTTTTTCTTCTGAGGAAAAGCTAGGAATTTCTGGAAAGTCCTCCGATGGAAGTCCTACGATGTTAAAAACCGATTTGTTTGCCTTTATTTCTAGTCGATTATTTTCCCTAGTCTGAAATTGAATTAAGGTATCTGGAAGTTCTCTCACGATATCT
>JABMMY010000113.1 GCA_013205415.1 Deltaproteobacteria bacterium | reverse complement strand
CGGCAAGGGAGCTAACGGTGTATTTGAGGTGGAACGTGGTCGTTATTTAAATCCTTTTTTTGAACTCTTGGGGAGTCAAATTTAATGAAGGAGATCGATTTTAATTCATTAAAACCGTACGGAGATACTACCGACGACGGAGCGCTCCAGATGAGTTTTACTTTGCCCATAGAGCCCTCGGCAAAAGCACGCGAGGCCGCAACTCAACTAGTTCGAGGGTGGGGATTTTTTGATGTAAAAATTGCCCACATGTCAAAAATTGGAGTGAACTACTGTCTCTTTGTAGTGATGGCCAGAACCGATAAGGGGGTTGATTACGCAAGAATTGAAGTCCCTGACCTTGGAGGTGAAAAACGAACCTATAAGGAGATCGATCGGTTAATTTTAGCAAATGTGAAACGGCCGATAAGAATTGTAGGTGCTTGTACCGGTTTTGATGCCCACACTGTGGGGCTAGATGCTATTTTAAATATGAAGGGTTTTGACGGCGATATCGGACTAGAAAGATATCGGGGTTTTCGAGTCGTAAATATGGGCAGCCAAGTCCCTACTGAAGAGTTAATTGATAGGGCTGTGAAGGAAAAAGCAGATGCTATTTTACTATCAAAGGTCGTTTCTCAAAAAGATATTCATGTCGCTGACATGAGAGACCTGATCCTGCGCCTTAGTAAACGCGGTCTTGAGGGTAAATTTATTATTGTCGCGGGAGGACCTAGGGTTACGCATAAGATGGCCTTAGAATTAGGTTATGATGCAGGATTTACTATTGGTGCTAGGCCCAGTGATGTGGCAAACTTTGTTTATGAGAAGATGATAGAGCGTATTGATAAAGCGGAATCCAAAACTGGAAAGAAAAAAAGTGGTAAATAAATTTAAAATTATTGGCCGTGAAATTGAGTTGAATCAATTAAAAAAAGTTATTGCGTTGCATCGAAATATTTTAATTGAAGGTCCAGTGGGAGTAGGAAAAACTTTTCTGGTTCGACAGGTCTTGCAAGAATTAAAAAAAGGTTTTGAAAGAGTTGATGGGGACACTCGCTATACAGAACAAAAACTCACAGGGTGGTTTGATCCCCCATTGGTTCTAAAAAAAGGATATACGAAAGAGTCATTTCTTGACGGGCCCCTAGTCGGTGCTATGAAAAATGGCAAAATTCTATTTATCAATGAATTAAATCGAATGCCTGAAGCGGTTCAGAATATTCTTTTGCCGGCGATGGATGAGAGAAAAATATCGATGCCTAAATTAGGTAATCTACAGGCTAAAGATGGATTTTGTGTTGTTGCAACTCAAAATCCGAAAGAGTTCACCGCCACTCATGCTTTATCGGAAGCCTTATTGGATCGTTTTGAAATGATTCGATTAGGATACCAATCAAAGGAGGAGGAACTTGCCATTTTAAAGCAGGAGGTTTCCTCGAAGATAAAAAATAGCATTCTAGAACGCATGGTAGATTTAATTAGAGCGACCAGAAATCACATGGGGATTAAACGAGGGGCTAGTATTCGCGCTGCGATTGCAATAGCGAAATTAATGGAAGGTGGAATCGATTTTGAGTCTGCCGCTCTCATGGCACTTCCTAGTCGATTAGAATTAGTGTCTAGTGACGAGGATCCGAGAGATGTTATTTTAAGTCTTCTCGCTCTTAATGAATTTCCTTCGCTCATCGAAAAAAAAAAGAATTAAAACCTCCTAAGAGATGGGAAGAGCCTGCTTTAAAAGGGGTTCCTATTTTTTTTCCAATCGAACTTGTTGAACAACAACAGTTTCAAGAAATTCAAAGTGGAGTAGGGGATCCTAAAGCTAATCTGATGCGGCAGTTATATTTTCAACGAAGTGGAGATTATAAAAGCAATGAAAAAACGGATCGAAAACTGGTCTCATTAGTTTTAGATCACGCAAAAAAAGTAATCGCTCATCCCTCCAGACCCCAGATTTTAAAACTGGATGTTTTCTCTAGAGTACCTTTGGGTGAAATAGCTCTTGATGAAACGCTTGAAGAAAACCCTATTTTAAGTGAAGTGACTCCTGAGACTCTTCAGGTTGAGGTCACAGAGCAGCGGCCTTTTAGTTGTGTCGCAATGCTAGATGCAAGCTCTTCGATGTCGGGGGATAAACATCTTCTAGCTAGTATTGCAGTCGCCGTTTTATTGCTCCAAATTAACTCTCCAGATGCCGGTGTTATTGTTTTTTCTTCGCAGGCCAAGGCCATCAAAAAGCTGGCGGTGGAGGAATCCTTAGAAACCACAGTCCTGAAATTCTTAAAATCTCAACCTCGCGGATTTACCAATATTGCTCTCGGACTCGAAGAGGGATTAAAGCAATTTCACCAATCGGGTGCGGGAAGAAAAAAGATCGGCTTGATTGCAACGGACGGACGATCTACCGAGGGAAAAGACCCTATTAATGTGGCAAAAAGGTATGATTTTTTAGTCGTACTCCATCTTCATGGCCCAGGAAGTCACTTAGAGGCATCTAAAATGATGGCGAGCCATGGAAACGGCATCTGTTTAGAGGTGGAAACATTTCAGGAGCTTCCCAAGAAACTTTACGAGGCTGTTCGGTTGTTGGCTCGTCGATAAAATTTGTGGTCACTTGTTAGCGTTTAGCCGAGAACAGGTTCAGAATGATAGAGGTCTATTGACAGAGGGTTCGCGATGTTTGAGCGGGTTGCGTTATGGAATTGCGATACCCCTTACCATTTTTTAATTTCTAAAGGGGGCAAGGTTAGAATAAGCTGATTTTATGGATTATGAAAAACCTTGGAACCCCTCTTCAAACTTACAGTTTCCAATAGCAATCCGAAACATAGTTTATCAAACCTTTAGATTTCGCCCACTGAAAAAATTGGGGCGTACCTATTATCAAATGACAGCAAAAAAGATTGGAAAGGTTTTACAAAGTATCGCTAGCTCCTCAAAAGTTTTTTTAACTGGAGCGGAGGAGGAACTTTTTATTCCAGGTATTTCGGAACTTAATTTTTTAATTGTGAAGGATAGAGAAATTAGGGAGAGAGAAATTTGGGATCTCAGAACCGAATACTTTGAAATCAAGAGAAAATTTCCAATGATGGGGGACCTTAATGTAACCTGTTCTTCCGATTTGAAACGATTAGAGAGCTCCGCTTCGGCAAGCTCAAATTGGTTTTCGGATAGAAAAAAACTGAGTCATGACAATTGGAAATCTAGTAAACCCAAAGAAAGTATTCCTGCTCAACTATCAAGCCAATTAGCTCTTAGTGTTCATTATTTTAGTAAGGCTCAAAAATATCTTATTAGTTCTCGTCGTAAAAGTTCCGCCTTTTACCGCATCCAGTTTCTTAAATATATTGGTAGAACCTTATTTCTATGCTCGGGAGAGAATCTAGAATCTCTGAATTTGCAAACTCCAGCTGTTTTAATGGCACATGCCTATTATCAGATCCAGCAATTAGCTGAACGTGCTCATGAGGAGCAGCGGCCAAATAAGCTAGATTTCAAATTAAATTTTAGAGAAAAAAAGGGGGCTAGGTTTGGTGCTGAGATTTTAAATAGAGGTTGGGTTTACAAATTAAGAAAAATAGAGCCCTCTTTTACTATGTTGAGAGCCAGTTCCTGTCCTTTGGTATTAGTCCCACAATCTAATTTGACCTTGGTGAGTGCGGTAAATATTTTCAGTCACTTTGTAGCTTTGTTTTCTTCATTTGATGAAGAGCCTAAAGAGGTTCCTCTTATTGTGTCACCAGCTACCTTGGTTCTGCTGTCCTCTGGCTGGCACTGGGGAAATACTTTTTCTCATTTGAATTGGGCCTACCCTGCGCAGGTAGAAGATAATGATTGGCTGAAACACTGTCGATTTGCCACTCATTATCGCTTAAAGGAAAGCCTTCTATTAGGAAGAAATTTAATCATAGGCAATCTAATCTCACAGTCTCCTGAAAATATTCATAGAACCCTAAAAGATTTTACGAGGTTATCATTGATAGCAAAAGCGAAAGAAAATCTATCCGATTTAGACCTTATTAATAAATTTGAACAACAGTATCCAAATACGACGCAACTTTTTGAATTGTTAATTAAAAAACAACAGCCCATTAATCTTCAATCTCTTGTGCGGGGAACGTTAAATGTTCTTAAGGAAGGGCAGTCGGCCCTATATTCTTAACCGATAATAATTATCTTAATATGAACATTGTTTTAATCAAAGACTGGGTAAAAAACTTAAAATCTAAACCTACCTATTTTTACTCTATTCCCAGTTTATTCAAAGGGATTCAATTCAGATTACTGGCCAGTCTTGGATGGGATCGTATTCAATATCGCCTACCATTGGGGAATAAAATTAATATTTCTTTGAAAGAGGCTATAGGGCGGGCGATAGCTTTTTGTGGGGTTTATGAACTTGGAATGATGGAAATAATTGAGCGACTTCTTAAACCAGGTGACTGTGTGGTCGATGTGGGTGCCAATATTGGGTATGTCACTAGTTTAATGGCGCTAAAAGTGGGCACTAAGGGAAGGGTTCTAGCCTTTGAGCCGGAACCTACATTGGCTGAGAAATTAAAAAATAATGTAGCACTTTGGGATAGATCTACAAATGCAGAGGTTACCATTATTATAGGTGCCCTATCAAAATGTTCTGGGACCCAAGAATTTTTTAGTCGTGGGTTAATGGTGGACGGAAATGGAAATACCAATAGTGGTTTGGGAACCCTTGAAAAATTAGGAAACCCTTATAATGAAAATTCAATTTCAGTGGATGTCCATACGCTAGATACCTTTTTTTCTGAAGCCTCCTCACAAATTGATCTAATGAAGTTAGATGTAGAGGGGCATGAGCTTTCTGTATTTGAAGGCTCTGAAAAACTTTTTTCTGAACACAGAATTAGATATGTTGTTTTTGAAGAGCATGGCGGAAATAAGGCTCCTACGATTCGGTGGTTACAAAAGCACCGATATTTTGTTTGGGCAATTCAGAAGAATTTTAACTGTGTAGAGCTGATTCCTGTAGAGAAACCCTCCCGAATCATTAATTGGGAACCTACCAATTACTTTGCTTCTATTGAAGCGAATGTCGGGCAGCAATTTTCTTCCGGTTCTTGGAGAGTATTGCGTTTCTTTAGGTCATGAAAGAGGTCTAATGGATGCAGTAACTAAAACGCGCCTAAAAAAAAGCATTATCACTCATCGCGAAAAGTCCGCTACCTTTCCATCGTTAAAGGAACTAGAGCAGTATGGGTTTACAAAAAAGCAGGTTGAGTTGGGGGTAAAGGATAAAATAATTGAACAGCTTTATGCCACGCTAACTAGCGGAGCCGTTATTAAGGTGTTTAAAGTAAAAATAGACTAATTAAATTTCTAATTAATAAAAGGGACCCTAGTTAGATAAGAGGTGGCTCTCCCACCGTTTGATTTCTTAATCCCCTGAGCGAAGAGTAAAGTTTTGGGAATTTAAGTTGCATTATTAAGCTAAGAAATTTTCTAAAGGAAAGAATGAAAAAACTTTTAAGGGTCAGAATTTGAGCGAGACACTCTATGGATTTCTGAGTGTCACCCTGTTTTAGCGATTCATGACTCAGAAGGAAATAGTTCTTGATAAGATTTTTGGCTACTGCCCGATGATATTTCTTCGGAAGATAGTCTTTAAGGTGTTTTAAAAATGAAATATTGTGTTCCAAATGAAAAGTAGCTTGTCGCCCACCCCATAATCCATCCGATCTCATTCTCCAGACAGCCATGACCTCAGGGAAAATTTTAATAGGTCCCTTAAGTGAATTAAGAATATCAATACACCAGTCATGACCTGTTAAAAGAAAGAAGAAATCAGGAAAGGAACAAAAAAGTTTGTTTCGAAATAGCAAACTACAGTTATGAGGGTAGCAGTTATCAAGCATATCCTTGGTAGTAAAAATAGTTTGTTCTATTCTAGGGATCGGCCCAAGAAGTATTCCATCCGAGTCCGTTTTTGCCCATACCTTATGCCCACAGCTAGAGTAGGAAGGATTTCGCTCTAGAAAATCCAACTGTCGGGCCAGTTTGTAAGGTTCAGTCCAGTAGTCATCCCCATCACAGTGAGCAATATAATCTCCCCGCGCCATTTCCCAGGCTCTGACATAGTTGTGAGTATGGCCTAAATTTTTTTCGGTAGTGAGAATTTTGATGATGTCTGGATGTTCTGCTTGGTAACGGTAAGCCACTTGCAGAGTAGAATCGGTAGAACAATCGTCAGCAATAATTATCTCTATTGGAACCTCTACCCTTTGTTTTAGTATTCCATCAAGAGCTTCACCAATAAATTTTTCATGGTTAAAGGTAATAACGAGAATACTGATCTTGGATTTTTGTTTAGTTTCTACCATTCG
>JABMMY010000013.1 GCA_013205415.1 Deltaproteobacteria bacterium | reverse complement strand
TAAGAAAACCAATACAAATAATAGTAAAATTAAAAGGGCGTATCCCCGAAGCTGTTGGGACTGATCGATCAAAAGGGGGGCTGTCACTAGCAAAAAAGCTCCCAATAACCCTACGCACCTACTTGCAGAGATTCGGTGCCCCACTAAAAATCCCACACCCACGGTCATCACCCCGGATATTAAAGATATCATCCGTAAGCCTAATCGACTCTCAACACCAAAAACCGCCATATATTTCTTTAATAAAATATAATAAAAAGGCGGATGAGACTCCCTAGTACAAAATGAGACCCAATCACCATCGAATATTTTAGCTAAGATCAGATGAATGGCCTCATCTCCAGTAAAATAGTACCTATCCAAATCGTAACCACGAATAAAAGCCGCAAGACCCATCAATGCAAGAAGACACAAAGGAGTGAAGATCTTAGAGATACTTCTAGATGTTTCCAATGGAAATTTAAGATTAGACATTAACTTTGACACTAGACTCCCTCTTTGGCCCTGAAAGTAACCGGCTACTTAGATGGGTACCTAAACTAGAAAAGCTGGGAAAATAAAATTGGGTATCTCGACAGCGATTAATTTTGGCCTCCAACTCTCCTACGTCCATACAAAGAATAGCCATTCCAAGCTCATCCCATTTTACCGCCAATTCCACCTGCCCATCATTAGCCTCTCCGTACCGAATCTGTTTTGGAATCACGATAGTTTTTTTCTTTAATCGATAAAGCCGAGATAGCATTCCCGTTCCTCCATGAGAGATCACAAGTTCTGCCTCCTCCATTAATCTCTCTAACTCATCTGGAGCCATTGTTTTTTTGTGAGGAAACTTCGGCGTGTGAATCCCTGAGCCTATCTGCCCAAAGAAAGAAAATAGAGCGGGATCTCGTTGATAAAGCCGATCACACTCTTCGATTAAAGGATCAAAATGGCCGGTAGAAACGGTGACAAAAATCATAGCACCCACCCCGCATATTTCGCTTTCGGTCCAAATTTTGGAAGCAACTCCTCCCATTGCACATAGAGATCGGTACAAATGGGATACAACAGCCGCCCAGTAATACTTGGTTCTTTGACTTGGTTCATGCATTCAACATGATAAATCTCTGCTCCGTAAAGTTTTGCAAAGAAACAAAATAGAACGACATTACTCGCACCCAAAGAGACCACTTTTTTAGGACGTAATTTCAATACGAGCCTTAGGGCTATGACACAATGCCACAATCCATAAAAAGGATTCACTACGCGCAACTTTCCAAACCATTTAAAAAGATGCGGGACACTATAAATAGGAATAGTTCCCTTACCTAAAGAATCGATATCGGGACCATAGGTGGTTACAATTGCAGTAGGTGAAAAGGAAAGTTGTTCAAGTAACATGAGGGCATTGTGAAGATGCCCTCCTCGATCGGTAACCACAATAAAATTAGATGGCTTCATATCTTGTATTTTTTTTAATAAAAATTAATTTTTATTGAAAAGAGATTAGACAGCTCGCTCAAAATTTAAATACCGATTCTGCCGAAAACCAGCACTTTTAAAAAACCGCTGTGAGCCTTCGTTATTGTGTTCCGTATTAGCCCAAAGAGCTTTAGCCTTCTCTTTCTGCGCGATCGATACGACCTGATCTAAAATTGTTTTCCCCACCCCTCGACGACGGAAACGTTCCTCCACATAAAGCTCGTCGATATAAACAGTCAAACCGCCCTTTTCTACGCTGTGATATCGGGTCAAAATAAGATAGCCAATTTTCTCTGGGCCCTGTTTGATAAAATAGGGGGTCGCTAAAGCTTCGTTTTTAAATAGGCTTTTTAATCCCTCTTCAATATTAACTATCGATTCATAATCCTCTTCAAACCGATAGAGGGCTTCAATATAATCCTTTAACAACTCCGATTCTTGAAGGCTTACTTTAATAAGTTCGATAGGCGCTTGTAATATATTAGACATACTGAAATTATAATCCAAGTCGAGTCAGACTCAAACAAGAACTAAAAAAGACACTTTAAACACTCTTCCATTCGGTCGACCAGGATAAATTTGAGCCCCTTCTTCACCTCAGGCTCAATCTCTTTTAAGTCTCTGCTATTCTGTTTCGGAATTAAGACCGTTTTAATATGACATCTTTTCGCAGCAAGTAATTTTTCCTTTATTCCACCCACAGGAAGAACCTTACCTGTTAGAGTAAGCTCTCCAGTCATCGCAATGCCCCTCTTTAATGGTTTTTGGGTCACTAAAGAATAGAGACTGGCCGCCATCGTTATTCCAGCCGACGGGCCATCTTTAGGGGTAGCCCCTGCAGGCACATGCAAATGAAGTGAGTATCGTTCAAAATATTTTTTCGGTAGTTCCAACTGCAACGCTTTGCCCCTTACAAAAGTATAAGCAATATTAGCCGACTCTTGCATCACATCGCCCAAACTTCCAGTAAGAACAAATCCCCCGCGACCCTCTACCTGAGCACTTTCTACGGTGAGAACATCTCCGCCATACTGTGTCCAGGCTAATCCTGTAGCCGTACCTATCGTTTTTTCATTTTCAATCGGCTCAGGAGGAAAGGGGGGAAGGCCTAATAGTTTCTCTAAGGACTTTATGTCCTGCACTCTCACCGGATGATTTTTTCCGGTGGCAATTCGATATGCTGTCTTGCGACATATCCGAGAGATTTGTCTCTCAAGAACACGCACTCCAGATTCTCTTGCATACTGCTGAACCAAAAGCTTGAGTCCTTTATCTGGAAACTTTACATTCGCACCTTTAATTGCATTTTTCTTTAGTTGTTTTGGAATTAAATATTTTCTGGCGATCTTAATTTTTTCATTATCGGTATAACCGGACAAACTAATAATCTCCATCCGATCCAAAAGAGCTGAGGGAATACTATCTAGAGAGTTTGCCGTGGTCACAAAGAAAACATCTGAACAGTCAAAAGAAAGATCCAAATAATGGTCTAAAAATTCTGTATTTTGCTCTGGATCTAATAGTTCTAAAAGAGCAGAGGAGGGGTCGCCACCTGCATAGGAGGTTCCAATTTTATCAATTTCATCAATTAAGAAAACGGGATTTTGTGTGCCTACCCGTTTTAAACCCTGAATGAGTTTACCTGGCATGGCCCCGACATAGGTTCTGCGATGCCCTTTGATCTCAGCTTCATCCCGCATTCCCCCAACAGAAAATCTAATGAACTTTCTATTAAGTGCTCTAGCAATCGACTTACCTAAACTAGTCTTTCCAGTTCCTGGCGGGCCCACGAAACAGATAATAGACCCTTCAGAGGTTTGTTTAAGTTTTCTAACGGCTAAAAACTCTAAAATTCTTTCCTTTACCTCTTTTAATCCGTAGTGGTCTTTATCTAAAATCTCTCTCGCTTTTTTTAGGTCATAGGATTCTTTAGACCTGACTCCCCAAGGAAGAGCCGTTAACCAATCCAAATAATTAATAGAAACTGAATACTCCGAAGACTGTTCCGCTAAGGTCGTAAGCTTCTCTATCTCCTCCTCAATTTTTACCTTGGCCTCTTCAGGTAATTTCTTATCATTTAGACGGGCTCTAAATTTTTCAATCATTCTATTTCTATCGCCGACAGAGCGACCGAGTTCCTTTTGAATGAGCTTTAATTGCTCATTCAAATAAAAATCTCTTTGAGAAGAAGAAACCTTTTGATTAATCTCATCACTAATTCGCCGTTGAACCGACTGTACCTCCTCCTCTTTTTTCAAAAGCAATAGAAGAGAATGAAGCCGTTCCTTAACTTGACCCTGGGCTAAAAAATCTTGGTAATCCTTCACGTCACGAATCAAAACAGAGGCCATGAAGTCGGCTAATTTTCCTGGCCCATCGATATTGACAAGAGCCACCTTTACCTCCTCTGAAATCAGAGGATTATCTCGAGACAATTGTTTAAATCTAGACAGACATGATCGGATTAAAGCTTCAAGCTCCGTTCCCTTTTCTAGGTCTTCATAAATATATTTTACCGAGGCAACAAAATGGGGATCGGTTCCTAGTAATTCTTTGATTTCAAATCGCTCTAGTCCCGATAAAAGAACACTCACTTGATTATCAGGTAGGTTGATCTTTTTTAAAATGCGAGCCGCCACTCCGTAACGGTAAAAAGGGGTCTGACTTAAGCTTCGTTTCCTATCCGTTGCACGATGGGTAGAAACCACCCCTTCAACAGGAAGGCCACTAATAGAGGTGGTGGGCCCAGCGGCCACGGTACTCGCCTCGGGATCTCGATTTAAGATAACACCAAGCACCCCACCCTCTTCCATTACCTTTTCTAAAGTTTTAGCTAGTTTGCCCTCTGGCAATATCAAAGGAACCATCATTCCTGGAAATAGGGTGGTGTAGGCGACAGGGAGTAAAAATAGTGTGGCTGGTAAAGGTTCGTCCAAAGGCAATAAAGAGGAGATCGACGCTGGAGTAGGAATAAGAAGGCCCTCCTCCCCTCTGCGGTCTCTCAAGGATTTTCTTTTTTTATGGTCTAGCATATTCTGGGTATACTAGATTCGTAACGATTAGAGTCAATCGAAATAGACTGGAAAAAAGGGCCGACTCAACAAATATTAAAATGACACGCCCGAAATCTAACCTGTGAAATGTCCTTTAAAATGGTATCGGATTGAAATCACATAGAAAAAACGCCTTTTTAAGGCGCTATTTTCAGCTTTAAGTCTTAACAGTCCATTAAGGTCGTGTGGCTAAACAAGCACTCAAGTACTCAAATAATTTAGCAGATCGGTCAACAGTCACAGGTACAGTGCCCTGTGCAACTGTCGTTGCGCTAGCTGCGGTCTGAGATGCTGGAGTATTAGCATGAGAACTATTAGTCGGTTCCTCTGCTAAACTTAGCTGACCTAAAAAAACAAAACTAACGATAAAAATAAACTTCTTCATGAGCCAACTCCTATTGAGTGATAAAAACGAAAATCGGATGCTCTTCCAATTATCGTCAAGAGATTATTCTGCAATGGCTGTACCAGCTATTAGCTTGCACACTTGAGATTTTAGGGGTGTCTTTATTGAATACATCTTTAATTATCCTCCCTGGGACTCTCTCGTAACCCCTTGATTATTAACGCTCCGACCTGTCTAAAAGAGTGACAGCCCTTTTTAAGAAAAATGACCCAATTAGGGCCCATTTCACCTTTCTTGACCGAATGGATTTCCAAAGTTACTCTTTGCACTTCTATTTTTTCAAACAAGAAAGCGAGACACTACATGGATACATTAGTACAAAAACCAGCGCCAGAATTTAAAACCAATGCCTTGGTAGGAGAGGACTTTAAGCAAATTTCTTTGGCCGATTACAAAGGCAAATGGGTCTGTTTATTTTTCTATCCTTTAGACTTCACCTTTGTCTGTCCTACAGAGATCACAGCCTTCGATAATGCTTACAAATCTTTTAAGGAGGCCAACTGTGAGGTTCTTGGTTGTTCAGTCGATAGCCGTTTCAGCCATTTGGCTTGGGCTAGAACACCTCGTAAAGAGGGTGGTATTGGAAAACTACAATTTCCTCTTTTAGAAGATCTCACTAAAGACATTGGAAGAAGATATGGTGTGCTACTAGAGGCTGCAGGAATTACTCTAAGAGGACTATTTTTAATTAATCCTCAAGGTGTCATTCAGTATCAACTTGTTCATGACCTAGGCATCGGAAGAAATACAGAGGAGGTTCTTCGTGTATTACGAGTCCTTCAAGAGGTGGCTAAAACAGGAGAGGTCTGCCCGGCTAATTGGGAACCAGGTAAGAAAACGATGAAACCGGATCCCATCAAGTCAAAAGACTACTTCCAAGCTGTTTAATAAAAACAGATTAGAAAAGTACCTAGGGCCGAAATTCCAAAAAGAATTTCGGCCTTATCTTTTTTTAAGGTTTCCCTTTTCTAAGTTTCGCACATATTCAAGAAAGTTTTCGCGAGACTCCTGAGTGTTATTAAAATCTCTTCCTCGGCCTCGGTTTTGTGAATTACTTCCTTGATGTGAATTATTTCCTTGGAAGGAACGTCTTTGATTACCGATATTGTCGTTGTCTCTATCTTGAGACTGACCTCCTCGATAGTTATTATCTCTTTGCCCATCTCGACGAGGTTCTCGGTGACCACCCTCACGGTGATTATCACGATGCCCGCTACGATAATTATCTCGGTGTCCACCCTGATGAGATTGTTGTTGTTGGGGTCTGGATCCCATGTTGTGCTGGTTTCGCGTGGGGGCAGGTGCCTGTAATCTTTTTTCAATCATTCCTGAAAGAAGTTCCACCACCAACTGGTCAAAACTGATCTTTTCGTGACGAGACAAAAGATCTAATCGACGAAACAGTCCTTGAGAAATAGGGACCTCTAAAAAATCTGGATACTGGCGAGATTGTAGCGTTTCAGGAATCGCCTCCCCCTGCCTTCTTAATAAATTTAAATGGCTCTCTAATCGATTTTCACAATCTCTAATCACATCAGCTTTAGAACTGCCCACAGCCTTAATCTGTTCAAATTCTAAAATAGTAGCGACAAATTGATTTAAATTTTTATCAAAAAAACATTGCACTAAATACTCATCAGATAGCCGTGCTCGGACCGGTTCCGTTTTTACCTCGTCTGGAACTATTTTCGTTTCGCCGATTTCGGATACTTCGGGAATTTCAAAAAAGGGCTCTGAAGGAGCTTCTGTATTGTGCAAAGCTTCATCGGCTTGATTTTTAGTCTCAATCTTCTCATTTCCAATTTCGCAATCGGCCTCGGTCTGATCTGTTACGATCTCGTTTACAGACTCAAACGTTTCGGCTGAGTTTCCTGGAGAGTTTTCCGACTCCTCCATTTCAACCACAACCTTCTTAGTCGCTTTTGAAGTTTTAGTTGGGGTTTTCTTTTTTCCACGAGTCGACGATGCTGAACGCTTTGCATCTGCCATAGTATGCTCTCCTAGTTTTATCATCAATGAATGACTTCACATTTACCCGAAAGTCCAGTGAATGACCTGGCTCTTTATTTAGGGTTTTATTTAAGACAAAATTCACAAGAGTGAATTCGGTTAAGTTCTAATGGAAAACGTATCGAATGAAAAGGGGAACCATTGAAATTCAAACAATGCCTTTACTTTAAGTTAAGCTTCACCTCAAAAGCCCTTTTGATTACCGAATTCTCACATATTTTTAAAGGCTTACCCTCCTCAAAAACTAACTGGATTAAAGTGGTCTTACTACTTGACTTAAATAGCCCAAATTCTCATAATGGGAATTGAATGTTATTGGACTGTATTAGTCTTATAAGACTGACCTCTAATATTAGAGGTTCGATACTAAATAACTAATTGTTTTTATAGATAAATATATGTTGAGAGTTAATAAAAAAATTGAGTACGGGATTATTGCCCTTCTCTATCTTGCTCAAAAAGAGGAGCAGACTGCGAGCGTACGCGAAATGGCGGTAAGCTGTAGTATTCCTGAGGCACTGCTCTCAAAAATCATGCAGACCATGAAATCACAAGGTTTTGTCCAGCCGGTATACGGCAATCAAGGGGGTTATAAACTGACCCGCTCTTTAACCGATATTAATTTATTAGAGATCACACAAACTTTTCAAGGGCCTATTCAGGTCGCCGAGTGTTTAGGCTCTGAAAATCATAAGTGTCCAGCAAAGGCCTTATGCACCATCATCTCTCCAATGACCGTTTTAAACCAAAAAATTGTAACCTTATTTGAATCAACTTCTTTAGAGAACTTAGCTAATAGAAAGACTGCTGTATGAAACTACCTATCTATTTAGATAATAATTCAACTACCCAGGTCGACCCCAGAGTGCTTGAGGCCATGATGCCATTTTTGACTGAAAAGTTTGGAAATGCGGCTAGCCGAAGTCACGCCTTTGGTTGGGAAACAGAGGAGGCGGTAGAAAAATCTAGAGTCTCTATCGCGAAACTAATTGGAGCTAATCCCAAAGAGATCGTTTTTACCAGTGGTGCCACCGAAAGCATCAACATCGCTCTTAAAGGGGCGGCTGAGATGTATGTTGAAAAGGGCAATCACATCATCACGGCAGAAACAGAACACAAAGCCACTCTAGATTCCGCAAAGTATTTAGAACAACATGGTTGCACCGTCACCTATCTTCCCGTCGATAAAAATGGAGCGGTGACTGCTGAACAGGTGAAGGCGGCTCTGACCGATAAGACTATTTTAATTTCTCTAATGCACGCCAATAATGAAGTAGGAACCGTTCACCCTATTGCAGCCATTGGAAAAATAGCTAAAGAGGCCGGTGTTTTATTTCATGTGGATGCCGCACAAACGACTGGGAAAATTCCCATCAATGTAGAGACAATGGGAATCGATATTCTTTCAATTTCGGCTCACAAAATGTACGGACCCAAGGGGGTCGGCGGTCTTTATGTTCGACGATCTAATCCTAGAGTTCGATTGTCCCCTGTAGTTCATGGAGGCGGACACGAGAGAGGTTTTCGATCGGGAACTCTGAATGTTCCCGGCATTGTAGGCTTTGGAACTGCCGCTGAGATTTGCTTAAATGAAATGGCAGCAGACGCGGTTCGTTTAACCACATTGAGAGATCGATTACACAAAGGGCTCTCTGCGCAACTCGATGAGATTTTTTTAAATGGAGATCCTATTCAACGGTTGCCTAATAATCTCAACATTAGTTTCGCTTTTGTCGAGGGAGAGGCCATGATGATGGGACTTCAAGAGGTGGCAGTTTCCTCAGGTTCTGCCTGTACTTCAGCTTCTCTCGAACCCTCCTATGTCTTAAAGGCCATGGGAATTGGGGAGGAGCTAGCTCACACCTCAATCCGTTTTGGATTGGGACGCTTCACCACCGAAGAGGAGATCGATTTTGTGATTCAAAAAGTGGTGGCCGTCGTATTAAAACTACGAGACATGTCACCTCTTTATGAAATGGCTAAAGAGGGTATTGATTTAAAATCTGTCCAATGGACGGCTCACTAAGGAGAAAAATATGGCATACGGACCTAAAGTTATTGATCACTTCAACAATCCACGAAATGTGGGCTCTTTTGAAAAGGGGGACCTTACTGTGGGAACAGGTGTAGTGGGAGCACCAGAGTGTGGCGACGTCATGAAGCTACAACTTAAGATCAATACTGATAATATTATTGAGGATGCAAAATTTAAAACCTTTGGTTGTGGTAGTGCTATTGCTAGTTCAAGCCTTGCTACAGAATGGGTCAAAGGTAAGTCGGTAGATGAAGCTCTACAAATTAAAAATACAGATATTGTGAATGAGCTTTCTTTACCCCCTGTAAAAATTCACTGCTCTGTTTTGGCAGAGGACGCCATCAAAGCAGCCATTGAGGATTATAAAAAGAAACAAAGGATCTCCTAGATTAAGAGATCTTAGGGACTGGAGATTGTTATGATTAACTTAACTGAATCGGCTGTTAAACATATCAAACGTTTTCGTGAAGACGAAAACACCCCTGATGGAGGTCTGCGCGTGGCTGTGGTTGGAGGAGGCTGCAGCGGGATGTCCTATAAACTTGAGTTTCAAAAAGAGGCGGCCCCCAATGATAAAATTTTTGAACAGGATGGAGTTAAGGTTTTTATCGACCCCAAAAGTTATTTATACGTCAAAGGGCTTACCTTAGATTATCAAGGCGGCTTAAACGGAACGGGATTTAATTTCACAAATCCCAATGCTACTAAAAGTTGTGGTTGTGGTACTTCATTCGCCGTCTAAAACAATCAAATGCTGGAGCTGTACCCAACAAACAACTCCATTGCTTTTCTGTGAAAGCTGCCAATCTATTTTAGATTATCCGGTAGATCTGTCTCTTTCTCATTTTGATATTTTCAAAATCACAGAACACCTACTAATCGACGAGACTGAGCTTCGAACTAAGTTTTATCATTTATCTAAACAGGTGCACCCCGATCGATTTACTATGGCAGTCCATCCAGCCCCCCTATATGCTTTGAGATGGAGCACGGCTCTGAATCGAGCCTATCAAACCTTAAAAAACCAACAGGATAGAACTCACTTAGTGATTGAAAGGTATATTGGCCATTCAGACGCTCTCGCTAAGGCTGCGATTCCCACAGATTTAGCGGAAAGCTATTTTGAAATTCAGGATCTACTTAGTGAAGGTCAGGTAGAACCTATTTTGAATTTCAAAAAAGAACTAGAGAGTCTACTTATGGAAAGTCAACAGACCTGGCATAAACTAGCTGCTGAATTCGACTCTGGTTTTAACAAAAAAAAATCGGCTGAAGATTTAAGAACCCATGCAAACCGAGAAAAATATCTCCGATCGATGCTCTTGGACATCGAAAGAAAGGTGAACTCATGATTGTAGGAATCGATTTAGGAACCACTAATAGTTTGATTGGAACTCTAGAAAAAGGTAGGCCAAAACTTTTTAAAGGAGAGGACGGCAGCCCCTTAATTCCCAGCATCATTGAGTTCCATGAGACCGAAGGAACTCGTGTGGGAATCTTAGCCAAAAAAGCCCAGACAGAAAATATATCTCGAACTATTTATAGCGCTAAAAGATTCATGGGTCGGGGCCTTTCCGACGTCACACAATGGATTAAGTTACTTCCTTTTGATTTTTCTCATAGTACCGAACAGCTGATTCGTTTTACCGTAGGGGATAGATCCTATACCCCTATGGAAATTGGTTCCTTAGTTTTAAAAAAACTTAAAACTCTTGCTGAAAAAGAGACCGGACAAATCGTCGATAAAGCGGTAATCACCGTGCCTGCCTATTTTAATGATGCCCAACGACAGGCCACCAAATTTGCAGGAGAGCTGGCAGGATTAGAGGTGGTTAGAATTGTCAATGAACCGACAGCGGCCTGTTTAGCATACGGTCTTCAGAAAAAAACCTTTGGCAATGTGGCGGTCTTTGATTTAGGAGGGGGCACCTTTGATATTTCGATTCTTAGGGTGGCCGATGGAGTCTTTGAGGTTTTAGCTACTAATGGAAATACGGCTCTTGGTGGAGATGATTTGGATCATGCGATTGCAGAAAAAATAGCTGAGAAAATTCTTAGTGCCACTGGAATCGATCCCCTATTAGAAAAATCATCCCAAGCCAGACTCATTCATGAAGCCGAAAAATTAAAACGACAACTTTCGGAATCTGAAATGGTAACGTGGACCTGGTCCGGTAGCCCCTCTCTTACTTTTAATATTTCAAGAACTGAAATTGAGAATTGGATTCGTCCTATTGTAGAACGCGCCAAGGAACCCTGCTTGCAATGTTTAAAGGATGCTAATCTCAAACCCAATCAGATTACCGATGCCATTTTAGTCGGAGGAAGTACTCGTGTGCCGCTAGTAAAAAAGCTGGTACAGGAACTTTTTCTTCGAGAACCCATTGCTACCATCAATCCAGATGAGGTGGTGGCCATTGGAGCTGCCGTACAGGCAAATATTTTGAATGGACAAATTTCGGGAATGTTGCTTTTAGATGTGATTCCACTTTCTTTGGGAATTGAAACGATGGGTGGTGTAGTAGGAAAAATTATTCATAGAAACTCTACCATCCCCATTTCTGCTTCTGAAACCTATTCTACCTATGTAGATGGGCAGGTTTCCGTCGATATTCATGTCGTTCAGGGCGAACGTGAACTGGTTAAGGACAATCGAAGTTTATCTAGATTTCAGCTCAAGGGACTACCGCCTCTTCCTGCAGGAATTCCAAAAATTGAGGTTGAGTTTATTGTGGATGCCAATGGAATTTTAAATGTAAAGGCGACAGAATTAAGAACGGCAACCTGTGCGAGTGTGTGCGTGAATCCGAGTTATGGATTGACCGATACTGAGGTAGAAAAAATGCTTTTCGATTCCTTTGAAAATGCAGAGACCGATTTTGAGGATCGGTTTTTAATTGAGTCGAAGATTGAGGCCGATAGTTTGATTAGAGCTACCCAAAAGGCGTTATTAACTGGACAGGCTCTGGTAGATTCTAATGAGACTCTTCAAATTGAGAAAAGTTTAATGAAACTTCAAGAGGCCAGTTCAGGAAAAGATCGTAAGTTGATTAAAGCCCATATTGATGAGCTGGCTGAAAATACTAAACACATGGCCGAATTGCTTCTTAACCAAGCGGTGCGAGAGGCTCTAAAGGGAAAAAATCTAGGAGACACTCCATGAAATGGACCGACGTACGAGAGATTGCTATTCTTCTTTATGAAACCTATCCAGACATCGATCCCCTCACCTTGAGATTTACCGATCTTCATAAAAAAGTAACCGAACTTCCCGGATTTACCGATGATCCTAAAAGATCAAATGAAAAAATTTTAGAGGCCATCCAAATGCTGTGGCTAGATGAAAAGGACTAACTAAAAGTAGGGACCGATCTACCTGCACTCTCATGGAATTTGAGTCTTTTGATACGCGATTTAGCAGTGGATGCGGTGCCGCAATGTTGAAGAGGGGGAAACTGTGGGTGGATCCGTGGGAGATTCTTCGGTTTCGCCTCAGAATACGCCCCTGGCGGGATGAGAATAAAAATCAGGAAAATATCAAAAAACACGGCGTTTCTTTCGAAGAAGCAAAAACAGTTTTTTTAAATTTTCCGCTGGAGGTGTTTCATGACCCCGAACACTCAAAGGATGAAGAGCGGTACATCGCCGTAGGGTTTAGCGAAAGAGGACGTGTTTTATTGGTTGTCCACTGTGAAAATCCGAAAGGGACTGAAATTCGAATTATTTCGGCACGAAAAACAACAAAACAGGAAACTCAAAATATTTTTGGAGGTAAAAAGTGAAAAAAGAATACGATTTTAGTAAATTAAAAAGAGCGGAGCCAAAATATCTAAAAAGGCTGAAAGCGGCCGTAACAATTCGGCTGGATCCCCACGTGATCGATTATTTTAAACAGTTAGCGAGTAAAACGGATATTCCCTACCAAAGTCTCATTAACTATGTGCTCCGTGATTATGCCGTGCACGGATTGGAACCTTCCGCAAATTGGAAAACAGAAACGCCCAAAAAGCAAAAGGCGGGTTGATCGATGTTTCCACTTTAGCCAATTCTATTATCATTTAGATTTGCGCACTCACGCGACGTTGGCACATAGGGCCGGTGCTTAATAAATTCCAATGAACTCATTTCTATTTCGTCACAACATGAAAACATTTCATATTAAGCTCTCGATATCTCATCATCACCGTTTAAAAAGGGAAGGGACCGATCTACTGGGCTCACCCCCATAATTTCGCATAGCATTAGACGCGATACATTATTTTTTCTAGTTTTTTTATCCCTTCACCTATCTTTTTATTTTCCAATTTCAAACAAACTTGATACGACAAAAGGGTAGAGAGTAAATAAATTCGTTCCAATGTAGGTAGTTTGATCAGGAATGTGATCCCGGGGGGGAACATGAATTCGATTAAAACAGTTACTTTACTTTTATTATTTTGTGTCTCTATTTGTTTTGCAGATCGTATTGAGTTTCCTTCAGGAACACAAAATCGCGCAGAATTAATAATGACCCCCATCCTGAGCCAGGAACCTGTGGCGGCCACTGAGGGAACCTTCACCCTTCCCTATCTTGATAAAAATAGGGGCCTTGATAGTTTTTCAGAGATCTCTGTTCCCGGGCTAGTATCAATAGGAGAATTAGGGCGCCCCTCTCTTCCTACGATAGGAACTCTTATTGCTGTTCCTGAAGGTTACCGTGCGGAACTTACCGTTTCAGAAAGGCAGGAGGCTACCGTTGCAAATACTTGGGTGGCTCCCTATCAAAGTAAAACACGCTGTGACTGCGATAAGGCCCAGGCCTTTATTTTTGATTCTACATTCTATGAATCTGAAAATATATTTCCAAGCCAGATGATTGCATTACAAAACGTCGGGTTTTTACAATCACTGAAGTTTGTCAGAGTGGCTATTAATCCTATTCAATTTCATCCGAGAGAAAAGGCTATTTCTGTAGTTTATCGACTGAAGTTTCAGGTGCATTTCATTAAAGAGTCTTCTGTTTTAAATACCGGATCGGGTAATCTACTTTCTAAAAC
>JABMMY010000012.1 GCA_013205415.1 Deltaproteobacteria bacterium | reverse complement strand
GTGATATGTCTTCAGTTGAAACAACTTCAATTGAAATTGATAATTCTTTTTCAATTGATGCCACTTGTGTTGATACTTCCAAAACGCTCAAAGGTTGTTCTTTCACAGTAGCTACAAAAGCGACTGCAATGCCCGTTCCTAATTTACTAGAGTCGGTAAGGTTTCCCATCACGTGAATTAATCCTAGTATCGCCCCAATAATTCCAATGGTAGGAGCGAATCCACCAGCTGTTTCCCAAACTTTTCCTATCGAATTATTACTTGCTTCAGTTTTAAATATTCTTTCCTCCATCATTTCGCGAAGAATAGTGGGGTCGTATCCGTCGACTACCTTTTGTAGATTCGAGTGAAAAAATGGATTCTTAATGTCTCCCATTTTTTTTTCTAAGGCCAAAATCCCTTCTTTACGTGCAATATTGGCCATATCAATGATGTCTTTAATGACATGACTGAAGTCATGCTTTTCAGGTTTAAGATAAACTTTGGTAATGGCCTTTAGAGCCGCACCAAATTCTTCTGTAGTAGAGGCTAACATAGTAGCTCCAATGGTTCCCCCAAAGACGATGATGGCGGCTGTTGGCTGAATTAGGGCCTGGAGATGCAAGCCCTCCAATAGTGCGCCCCCTAATATCGCAGCCATTCCTAGTATGAGACCTACCCAATTTAAGATCATGATTGTTTCCTTAAGACAGGTTGTAGCATTGAGTATTGGTTTCTTTTGTATTGAGTAAATGCTGCCACTATTTCTGCCACACTATCTTTCACTAAAATTTTTGATCCTGTAGTCAGAGTGATTACTGTGTCTGGTGTTTCTTCAATAGATTGGATCCAATCAGCATTTAACATCATGCTATTGCCATCAAATTTAGTTACACGGATCACAGGCCACTCCTTACAGAATCTATCGGAAGAAATGATGAAAAAATCAAGGCTACGTTTCATTGATATGCCGAGGCATAAGATAATAGAACTCTCCCTTGACCTGAGGTGTTAAGATTTCTCAAAAGTCTTGATCAGAGTGAGGAATGGGAGAAAAAAGCGCGGATGCGATGCTGAAAGAGCATCGCTGAGCACTTTTTTCGACCGTGACAAAGCGCTGGTCAAGGATCTTGAAAAATATAAAACTTTAGGGCAAGGGAGAGGTCTAATAAAGCTTGTTGACGGGGATCATATTAGATAAAGTTTGTCTCCCTTTAAAAAGCGGAGTGTCGAATGAAGATTTATACAAAAACAGGTGATGAAGGTACGACCGGTTTATTTGGTGGAACAAGAGTTTCTAAAAACTCTCCACGCATTGCTGCCTATGGTGAGATAGACGAGTTAAATGCGGTGTTAGGCGTTGTCATTTCTCATAGCCCTCAACCCATTATTCAAAATACATTAAAAGAGATTCAGAACCATCTCTTCACAGTAGGAGCGCAATTAGCCTCTCCTAATACCGATCCTAAAATCGAGAGAATCACTACAACTCAAATTAGTTCTCTAGAGCGCCAAATAGATGTCATGACAGAAACACTACCGCCGCTAACCCACTTTATTCTTCCTGGAGGTGGAAAAACAGCGGCTCACCTCCATTTGGCACGTACCGTCTGTCGAAGAGCTGAAAGAGCTATGGTTCACCTAGCCTCTTTACCCAATGAATCTGTCGATCGATGGCTTTTAATCTATGTGAATCGGCTTTCCGATTTCCTTTTTGTTTTCTCACGACTTGCCAACCAACTTGAGCAGGTTGAAGACACTCTTTGGGTGCCCCAAAAGTCTCACTCTTAAAATATTGATATTGTTTCAGAATAATTTATTTACCGACGCATTTGACTTTGAGATCAATTCTCATTTAAATCATTACTGAAATGATAACCAATATCAACTTACCCAATCCTCTATCCCCTCTGCCCATTGCTTTGACCGCCATGTCTATGGGTATTTTGACGGAGCAAAAATTCTTACACCTAGCTCAGACCTTTAAAACACTTGGCGATTATTCCCGAGTTCGTATTGTGTGGGTATTGCTGCAAGGAGAAAAATGTCCCAGTGAAATTGCGGAGGCGGTCAATTTAAGTCCCTCAGCTGTGAGTCATCATTTGAAGGTTTTGCGGAATTCTAAATTGGTTCGATTAAGAAGAGAACATCGTCAAATTTTTTATACGTTAGATGATGATCATATCAACAAACTTATGGAAGCTGGCATAGAGCATGTTACGGAGATTTTACCGTGAAAAAAACCACAATTTGCTTTTTATTTCTATCATTCAGTTTATTTGGGAGCACACCCTCCGACTCTTCAAGATTAGTAGTTCATTTATTAAATTATATAGCCTCCGATTATTCGGGGGCTGTGGAGAATGGAAAAATAGTATCTCCTACCGAATATGAGGAGCAAAAAGAATTCTCTAATACCGTGATTGAAATCTCGAAACAAGAAGAGCTATTTAAATCCTCTCAAGTTATTCATCAAGGACTTCAAACATTAAAAAATTTAATTTTAGCAAAGGCATCCTCTAACCTAGTTCGGAACGAGGCTAAAAAAGTAGAGACTGAAGTTTTAAAGATCTCTCAACTACAACTAGCCCCTGAAAAATGGCCTAATTTGAAGCATGGGAAAGAGATCTATTCTCAACAACAATGCTTGCAGTGCCACGGTGCACTGGGAAATGGAGAGGGCCCCTCAAGCGGAAGTTTAGATCCTAAGCCTGCTAATTTCTTGAGTGAAAAAAATGACACCATCTCGCCCTTTCAAAGATTTAATGCGATCCGTTTGGGGGTTCCTGGAACTGCGATGGCAGCCTTTACCTCTCTTTCAGATACCGACGTATGGGATCTTTCTTTTTATATTACCTCTTTGAAACACGCGAATAACACGGCAGATTTTTCTTCCGGGCACCCATGGACTTTAGAGCAGGTGGCCTCTTCTACAGACCAGGAATTATTGAAGACACAAACACAAAATAGTAAAAATTCATCTCCTTCTCTTTCGCTAGCTAGAAATTATCAAATCATTGACCAGGGCAAGGTCGACTTTTTGTCGATAACGAAGGCAAGTTTAATAGCCTCTATGGTGGCCTTTAAAAATGGGGATTTTGAACTTGCAAAAGGAAAAGCTATAGGAGCCTACTTAGACGGGATTGAACCACTCGAGCCCAAGTTAAGAATTAATGATTATGAATTCACCCTAAAACTTGAGGGTAAAATGGGGGAATTTCGTAGGCAAATAGATGAAAGAGTGGCGATAGAAAAATTAGAAACCACTTTAATTGAACTTAATGGTCTTTTAGTTGAAGCCAAAAATGTTTTAGACACTGCAGCCTCCTCTTTTTGGGTTACCTTCGCCGTGGCCGCTGGAATATTTTTAAGAGAGGCGCTTGAAGCGGTCTTAATTCTTATTACTCTTTTAAGTGTGGTCCGAACGATGGGCAATCCCAGAGCTATTTACTATATTCATGGCGGATGGATTTCAGCATTTACAGTAGGTATTGTCTGTTGGTTTTTCTCGGGTTGGGTTGTGGGGATTTCAGGCCTTCGTCGTGAACTATTGGAAGGTAGTATTTCATTATTCGCAGTAGCCGTTTTATTGTACTTCGGTTTTTGGCTTCATCGGAAAACGGAGATCGGAAGGTGGAGAGTTTTTATCAATGAGCTAGTTAAATCGGCCATAGATAATAAAAAACTTTTGGGATTAGCGACAGTAGCCTTCATGGGAGTCTTCAGAGAGGCCTTTGAGACCGTTTTATTCTTACGAGCGGTTTCCATTGAATCTCCTGGGCAAGAGCTGGCATTGGGGCTGGGTGTTATTGCCTCTTTTAGTGTGGTTTTATTATTTGCCACTATCGCTTTGAAATATAGTGCGAAACTTCCATTAAAAAAGCTCTTCAATCTGTCCTCTTTTATGATGGTTTTTTTAGCCTTTATATTAATTGGAAAATCGGTTCATGCTTTTCAAGAGGCAGGAGTCATTACTGTTTCTAGGGTTGGTATTTCTCTTAGGGTCGATTGGCTCGGACTTTTTCCAACGCTTGAAAATTTGGTTCCTCAAATATTATTAGTATTAATGGGATCTCTTATTTGGCTGAAACCAAAATTAGAATCGTTAGCCAAGCAGACTACCGGGCTAAAATCCTAGCGGTGACTACTTAGGGCTAGCGCCGCTGGCCCTTTAGCGTTTTTTTATAGACATCATAATATTGTTCAGCAGTCAGATTCCAAGAAAATTTGCCGGCCTGTTTTTTTCCCGCTTCAATTAAAGTGGCTCTTGT
>JABMMY010000112.1 GCA_013205415.1 Deltaproteobacteria bacterium | reverse complement strand
ATATGTAGTGATGTTAAATGAGGATGGCCTCCCTAAATTAAAGATTTCATCTTTTTATAAAAATCTGCTCGATAAAGATAGTACAAGTCAGCAACCTACTAAAGATTATGTACAGGGTAAATTACGTTCTGCGGTCTGGCTTATTCGTAGCATTCACCAAAGACAAAGAACCATTTTTAAAGTAACGGAGAGTATTGTAAAACAGCAGATCGATTTTTTTGATAAGGGAATCTCACACTTAAAACCTATGGTACTACGAGATGTGGCTGATGATATCGGAATGCATGAATCTACCATTAGTCGAGTCACTACTAATAAATACGTTCATACTCCACGGGGTATTTTTGAATTGAAGTTCTTTTTTAATAGTGGAATCTCAAGGGTAAATGGGGCCGATGTAGCAAGTGAAACGGTGAAAGAAAAGGTAAAAACTATTATTTCAACTGAACCCCCTGCCCATCCCTTTAGCGACCAGAAGATTGTGGAGCTATTGTTAAAAGAAAACATTAATATCGCGCGTAGGACCGTAGCAAAATATCGAGAAATGTTGGGAATACTTCCTTCCTCTAGAAGAAAAAAAGTCTTTTAGTTGAACCGTATTCTGCCGATAGTAAGTAAAAGAAGGAGAGCTTATGTCACTTCATTTAAACTTCCGAAACATTGAATCCACCCAAGCCATTAAGGACCATATTGAGGATAAGGTGAGTAAACTGAAAAAATTTGTCACCTATCCCATGGAGGTTCACGTCATGTTATCTCTAGAAAAAACACTTCAATGTGTGGAGATCACCTGCCGCGCTGAGCACAAAGACTTTGTTGCCAGTGTAAAGTCAGACAACCTCTATGAATCGATCGATATCTGTTCTCACAAGATCGAATCTCAATTAAAAAAAGAGAGAGAGAAGAAAAAGGGACACCAAGCGGCTCATAAGGTGGCTAACCGCCACGCTGAAAAATTTGGAGCTGATGTTCAGGCGATCCTTCCTCATATTGGAAAGGGCCAAAATCGCTCCCGAACCGGAACCGATGGAGAGTAATCATCTATTATTATTAGTTTTTTAATGATTTAAAAACGCCCCACCTTAATAAGGAATTGGGGCGTTTTTTTGCCATTTTTTGTTACCGTTATTTCGTACTACCCATATTGACTCATAGCGACAGAACGCGTATAAGCAGCCAACTTTTTATCCATAGGAGAGTTGAATGCGAACTTTAGCACTATTAGTTTCTCTAGTCCTTTTCAGTTTCAATGCCTCAGCGGAGCCCGAGGCCAAACAGGTGAGCGGGCATTGTGGAGACCACTATTTCAAAGTCAATTTTACTGCAGATCTAAAAACAAATAGGGCTACGCTTAGTTACTCGGGTGATTCTGGCGAGGAGAAAGAATTTACCGGAACGATTATCACAGAGGGTCTCAAAGGCCCCTCTTTCCGAATTAATTTTACCGAACCTGAAAAAGGTTACTTAGATATCGATGGCTCAGATTATTATCATAATATTTATTGGGGTGGCATTTCTAAAACCGGAAAGAGCACAGATCAACTATCGCTTGGTCTTTGCTCCGTGGTTTGGGATTTTGAATAATCTAATTTCGGCGGAATAAAGCTAATAAACTAATATCCAGAAAAGTAAGGAACCAAAAATCTCCCAAAGAGATTTCCATCGCCAGTTTTCATTTGATAATCACACTCCGCTAAAAGATCTAAAACTTTCCAGGTACTTTCCTCCGTGTGTTTCTTCATTTGCTCAAACACTTTAGATACGAAAAAGGGATGAGCCCCGATCTGCGTGGCTACTAATTTGGGATCGGTGATTCCACTTTTTGTGATTCTTAAGGCTTCATTAATCATTCTAAATTGCCTAACGATGAGAGCGAGAATTTTGATATCACTTTCTCCATTTCTGAGAAGCACATCATATTTTCTCAGAGCCACCGATTTTCTTTTCATTACGATATCCTCGACAAGAGCAAAAACATCTTCACCCGCAGGATAGGCCCCCATAGTTTGTACATCTGACAGCTGTAAAGCTGGTTTTTCTCCCAGATAACAGGCCATTTTATCAACCTCTGTCGCTAACAGGGATAATGACCTCCCACTACCTAACACCAACATTTCCCAGGCCGCGGGTTCGATTCGTTTTGCAATTTTTCTTTCAAAATAACTCTGCCAATTAGGCCACTCTCGATCATAAGGATCTCTTATCTCAAGCACATCTCCATGCTCCAATATCGCTTTATATCCACTTTTTCTTTTGTCCGCCTTTGCAGAGAGCATCAAAAATACGGTACCGTTTGAGGGGTTACTCAAATAACTCTGTAATAATTCTAAATTAGCTGGAGAAACTTTATCAAAACGTTGACACAAAATAAACCGAACCTCCTCTTCTGTGCTAAAAAGGCCAGGTAACATTTGTAGCGAATTCAGTAATCCTCCACCATCAAGCCCCTCTCCATCCCAAACTTCAAAGTTTAACGCTTGAGAGGATTCTCCTTTTACAAACCTATCTTTAAATTGATTTAAGATCTCCCTAGCTTGAAATGGCTCATCACCGACTACAAGATATAATGGCTTCCATTTTCCCTGTTCTAAATCTTTAAACACTTTTTGTGCAGTCGTTATCATTATAAATTCTCCAGCATGGAATCATACATATCACGCATGATGTCGCGCGCCAGTTCTGAATATCTAGAATCGATAAGAGATTGCGTAAAAAGTCCAAACCCACTTGCAGCCTCTTTGTCTCCAGTGCGCCCTAAAAAAGCACTCACAATTCTTGATGCACTAGCCGAACGAGTCCAAAGGATTTCCTTGGTTTTAGTATTAATCAAATTTAGTCGAACGGTCGCCACTACATTTAACTGATCCGGAAGGGTCACATAAGATTGCAATTTATTAACTCCTCCGGCAGGTGCATATAAAGCGGTAGGCTGATAACTTATCTGTTCAATCATTCCTTTTAACTCTAGATCTGCAGACTCTTTTTTATCTGTAATTAGAAAACTCTGATGAACCTTTAACTCTCTCAAAAGTGCATTAGTAAAAACCATCTCAGCACCAAGTTCTTCTGTATTATTAGAAAAAATGGGAACAAAAATACCTTGAGAATCATTAAAAATATTTTTTAAGCGGTGTGAAAGTGTATAACCACAACCCGAGGTAAAAAAAAGAATTGATAACAGTAAAGCTTTAAACCACAACCACATTAGCTAGTCTTTCCTGCACATAAATAAACTGCTTTAACGTTTTACCTTCGATAAACGGCTTAATTTTTACTATTTCCATTACAATTTTTTGAACTTCGTCTTTACTTAAGCCTTTGGAAATATCAATACGATCTCGTACCTTTCCATTAACTTGAACGACTAAAGTAAATTGACTTGCGACTAACAAATCTGCACGAAACTCAGGCCAATTTGCAGAGGCTATTAAATTACGATGACCCATTTCATACCACAACTCCTCCATCAGATGGGGAGCAAAGGGGGCAAGACACAAAGACAGGGATTTCATGGCCTCCCCAAGAACCCATTTGCCATCAGGGGTTTCAAAAAATTTATCATTATCGGTTAAAGCTCCATAGAGTTCATTAACCAGTTCCATCGCTGCTGAAATGGCAACATTGTACTTTTCCGATTCAATATCGTCGGTCATCTTTTGAATCATCCAATGAGTTTTTCGTCGAATCGCAGAGCACTTCTCTGAAAATATGACATCTTTTTCCGCAATCGGTTCTTCAGCTAATATTGTTTGGTGTTGATAAAATAATCGCCAAAGTCTTTGTAAAAAACGGTGACACCCCTCAACCCCTTTTTCATTCCAATCGAGATCTTTTTCAGGCGGCGCTGCAAACAAACTAAAAAGTCTCGCGGTATCCGCTCCAAAGCGATCTAAAATAGATCCTGGAGTGACCACATTACCCTTCGACTTAGACATTTTAGAACCATCTTTAATCACCATTCCCTGAGTCAATAAACGAGAGAAAGGTTCATCACCGGAGAGATAACCCCAGTCGCGTAAAATTTTGTGAATAAATCGAGAATACAATAAATGCATGCAAGCATGCTCGACACCCCCGACATAATAATCTACGGGCAACCAGTAATCGGCCTTGGCTTTACTAAAAGGGCCGGTGGTACACTTGGGATCTGTATACCTTGCATAATACCAAGAGGACTCAACAAAGGTATCAAGCGTATCGGTTTCTCGACGAGCCGGTTTTTGACACTTTGGACAGCTGGTTTTACTAAACGTAGGATGCTGCTCTAAAGGATTTCCCTGTTTACCGGAAAACACAACATCCATTGGAAGTTGAACAGGAAGATCTTTTTCGGGAACAGGAACCGTTCCGCAACTATCACAATAAATAATGGGAATGGGAGCCCCCCAGAATCTTTGACGACTGACTCCCCAATCTCTTAGACGATATTGGATGGTGGCAACTCCACACCTTTTATTTTCAAGCTCCGTAATAATAGCTTTTTTTGCAGTCTCATTATCCATTCCAGTAAAACTACCACTTTCAATTAAATCTCCAGAATCAGTGTAGCTTTCTGTTAAAGGGTCTTTAGCCTTTTCTCCCTTAGGTACAATCACCTGCTTGATAGGAAGTTGATAGGTTTTCGCAAATTCAAAGTCTCTT
>JABMMY010000111.1 GCA_013205415.1 Deltaproteobacteria bacterium | reverse complement strand
TCTCAGCTTTAGCGTAGCTAGGGTCCACAATAATAATATGCGATTCCCGCCCTTCATTTTCTTCAGCTACTGAAAGTTTAAATCTTTGATTATGTTCTTGTAAAATCTCATTTACCGACAACAAATAACTTTCATCCATCTCTACTCTTTCAATGGGATGATATTCATTAGAGATAATTGAAACTTGATGTCCCACACCTACGCTTAGTTGGATTGTGAATCCTAAAATGGGAGTCCGATTCTGAAAAACTTGATAGTTCACTCTAGTTCCCAGGGGATTTTCATAAGTTTCACCCTTAAGTTGATGGTAAGATTTAATGGGAAATAGGACTGGGTTTTCAATAATAAATTTATTTGCCAACTGCAAAGCATCGAAATTTAATGGTGTTTGCAAAGCTGGTTCTATAAATAGTTCGGGGTTATTTCTTTTAATAAGCCCCCCTGTTACACCCTCAAAAATACTCTTGGCCGTTGCTGGAATGCCGATAGGCCTGGAGTCTGAGAAAAAAGAGAGACTCAAAAGGCAAAATACTATCATCACCAACCGAAGGATTTTCATTCTCTTTTTTTCAAGACTCATAAGACCCCCGGAATAACCGCATCGGGAGCATTCTCACTTTTTATTCTCAAATTAAAGTGAGCTCCTTGATAGTTCTGATTGGGCGCTACCGATCCCACCACAGAGTAATCAATGGGCAGAGAGCCATTTCCCCCTACGGTGACCGTTTTTCCAGAACCCAAATCCCCATAGGACTGCTGATACACCACCGGAGAAATCCTAGCGTCGGTAGACTCGAGAATTAATCTAACATTTCGTGCTCTATCTGAATTAGGATTGGTGAGAGTAAAACTTATTGAAAATTCTCTTGTGAGCTGTCCCTGTTCATCTCGTAGCCAAACGATCGAGGCCTTAAGTTTCAAGGGTAAATCAAGATTGGGAATATCGGATGAAAATCCTCTCGACTCGAAAGCATTTTTTACCGATTCGCTATGAATTCCACAGTTAAGCTGTTCATCCGCCTCAAGTAGAGCGCCTCTCAATGAGGTAACTGAGGTATCTCTCTTAAGAAGTGAAGCGGCTGCAAAGATCATACGATCTGCATAGAATCTGCCCTCGTCAGAATTTTCTTTAACTATTTGACGACGAATATCCCAAAGGACTCGGGTGCACCATTCTCCAATTCGATAACGATCAAGATTTTTTGTCGTAGCATCAAAGGTGGCCACCTTACTAAAATTATTAAGCTCGTCATTTTTATCCTCCGCAGATCTCAAAGGTTGTCCGGCTGCAAACCCTGAAAAATTCCTAGCGATCCATCTGCCAAGATATCCCCTTCCCGATAGACTCTCAGCTCCATAATCGGCAATACACTCATGGATCGCAGCCCCTTCCGAAAACATCGCTCCCGAATCCCCCGCAAAATCAACCCCTCTATCAGAGGTTAAACTCTCTAATAAATAATGGCCAAACTCATGCCAGTAGATATCTCGGTCTTGTCGGGGGGAAAAGGCTGTGTCCCCATATATTTTTAGCGTTCTTGGCGCTGTAGTATCGAAGTAATTATGACTATAAAAAGCATTAACCTCTTCAGGATTATTGGTAGAGCCAGTAGCATTTACCATAACAAAAAGCGGCCGGGCCTTATTGGTTTGAAATCCCAGTGCCTCCACATAGGACTGAATCGCATTCATACTATGATAGGCCATGGTCTCTCCGTAATGGATGTCGGTGATCGGAAAAGCATATTGGCCATTTGAATTTGGAGTCGCTAAAATTTCAGGGGAATCATTAATGGAGTTAATTCTAATCTTTAGAAAATTATTCTCCAGACGACCTACGGTAGATAAATTAGGAAGAAAAATGGCACTCAAAGAATTTATTAAAGAGGAGTCCATAGACTGAATACCAATATTTCCTGTGGCATCCAGAGGGTTCGGAATAATAAGAGAGGCTTGGGTGTTTGAAGTAAAGGCGGCTCGTTGAATTTGGGTTAAACGAGAGATATTAAGTGAGGTTCCACCGCATTCGGTGACTAATCTCCCACAACTCATCAAGGTCAAAAAAGAAAGACCCCCTACTATTCGTGCCGTCATGTCAAAAGCTGTAAATCTCATAATGATAAATTCCAATTGCCGCAGGTCCTTAGCTTGATAGACCTAAATAGTGCACAGATGGGGCCTGAAAACAGGGAGGATATCTAGCCTTAAATTCCTTTCTGGGGCTGTCCTAAGCTGACTAGGCAGTATACAGAGGGGATTCAGAGGAGCTTTCTATTCATGGTTTTAATATGGGAAACACCTCTTTGCTGAGATGTCGGATCTTTAGCCAATTCCGTCTATCAACTGGTCATAAATTTGATTCAATAGTTTTCAGATAATGGCTTCGATGCTATGTTTCTTAAGTCGTTAAGGGGGAAATTTGGAAATTCGAAGTGTCAGAGGCATGAATGATCTTTTGGGTGAAGAGATTCACCAATGGGTTCACGTGGAAAATAAGATCCGCAAAGTATTTGAGTCCTTTGGCTACCAGGAAATCAGAACACCCGTTTTAGAAAAGTTAGAGGTCTTTAGTGGTACTGTAGGGGATGAAACCGACATCGTTGAAAAACAGATGTACCAGGTGATCACCGATTCTGAAACCTATGTCCTTCGGCCCGAAGGAACCGCCTCTTTTATGCGAGCTGTTTTAGAACATAAACTTCACATTACCGGACAGCCAGCGAGATTCTATTATTATCTCCCCATGTTTCGTCATGAACGCCCTCAAAAAGGCCGCCTTAGACAATTTTATCAATTTGGTGCTGAACTCATTAACGACCCTTCTCCAGAGGCGGATGCTGAAGTCATTTGTCTTCTAGATCAAATTTACCAAAGTCTCGGGATCACCGAGTACCGCGTGCGGATTAATAGTGTGGGTTGCGTGCAATGTCGACCTACTTACAAAGACAAACTTAAAGACTTTTTTCAACCACACTTAAATAATCTATGTGAACAATGTCAAAAACGGTTTCATAGATCTCCCATGCGCATCTTAGACTGTAAGAGAGAAAGCTGTCGTGAGATTGCTAAAACAGCTCCACTGATCACCCATGCGCTTTGCATAGAATGTAAAACTCATCACGATAGATTTAAAACCTGCTTAACCCAGGCGCAGGTCACCTTCGAAGAGGACCCTTACATTGTAAGAGGATTAGATTATTACTCTCGCAGTGCTTTTGAGTTCACCTCACAATTACTAGGAGCCCAGGATGCTTTAGGGGGTGGGGGTAGGTATGATGGTCTCTCGGCTCGTTTCGGAGAAACCCCATTTCCAGCGGTGGGATTCGGTCTAGGTATGGAACGCTTAATGATTGCTTTAGCTGAAAAACAAAATCTTCCAAAGGCCACCTCGACCCCTACTTTTTTCTTGGCTCCTCTTGGGGAAAAGGCATTCGAATTTCTCTATCCCCTAAGTTTACATTTAAAACGGCAGGGGATCTGGTGTGAAATCTCCTACGATAAATCTAAAGGACTTAAATGGCTTTTGAAACAGGCCAATAGAGTTAATGCCAACTACAGTCTCCTGCTCGGCGATGAAGAACTCAAAACTGGAATTTCTATTTTGAAAGATATGAAACTGGGAACTCAAGAAAACATCCCAATAGCATCACTCTTAGCAGAACTCTTAAGGAGGGCGCATCGTGAACCTTAAACGGACTCATTACTGTGGACATTTAAATAGATCTCTAGAGGGTCAAGAGGTCACTCTTTGTGGGTGGGTAGATCGCTGGAGAGATCATGGCGGGATCGTCTTTATTGATATCAGAGATAGAGAGGGAATGACTCAAATCGTTTTCGACCCAGAAACCTCTCCAATGGATATCGCAGGGACTCTTCGACAAGAATATGTGATTGCCATTTCAGGCACGGTAAGAACACGCCCCGAGGGGATGAGAAATATAAATTTACCCACAGGTGAAATTGAAGTTCTAGTTTCTCGGTTAGAACTTTTAAATAAGGCCGCACAACTCCCATTTTCTCTACACGAGGACAGTCCCAATGCAGGAGAGGTCGATGAAAGCCTGAGACTTAATTATCGCTACTTAGAATTAAGAAAAAAAGGACTGCAGAAAAACCTAAAAATACGTCATGATTTTTTGCGTTCAGCTAGAGATTTTTATAATCAAAATAATTTTTGGGAAATAGAAACTCCCATTCTTTATAAAAGCACACCTGAAGGAGCTCGGGATTATTTAGTTCCTAGTCGAGTTCACCCGGGGCTTTTCTATGCACTTCCCCAATCACCTCAGACCCTAAAACAACTTTGTATGATTGGAGGATTAGATCGCTACGTTCAAATTGCCCGTTGTTTTAGAGATGAAGATTTAAGAGCAGATCGCCAGCCAGAATTCACCCAAATCGACGTAGAAATGTCATTTGTTGATGAAAATGACATTCAAATTATTCATGAAACGATGATGCAAAAGGTAATGCTTGAGGTATTACAAAAAGAGATCACGGTTCCTTTTCGCAGACTTAAATATCAAGAGGCTATGGATAGATTTGGTAGCGATAAACCCGATCTAAGAAACTCGCTCGAATTGGTAGACCTCACTCAACTTGGGAAAAAAAGCACCTTCCAGGTTTATCAAACGGCGTTAGCTGAAGGTGGAATTTTAAAAGGATTGTGTTTTGAAGAAAAAGAGCCTTTATCCCGTAGTGAACTAGATGGTCTATTAAAAAAGGTAGCTCCATTCGGTGCAAGAGGAATCACTTGGATTAGAATAAAAGGGCCTGGTGATTGGCAATCGCCTCAGGCCAAGTTTTTTGATGAAGCACTTAAAAAAGAGATTGAAGAAAAACTAACCTTTAATAAACCCTCGATGCTTTTTCTAATGTGTGGAAAAGATACGATGGTGAATAATTCACTTAGTGCCTTACGATTGGATTATGGAAAACGATTCGGCTATACCGATGAAACCCGAAATGCTTTTTTATGGGTCACCGATTTCCCTCTTTTAGAATTCAATGATGAAGACAAAAGATTTTATGCGGCCCACCATCCCTTTACTCGACCTCACCCAGAAGATTTACCTCTGTTTTTAGAAAAAAATGACAAAAGCAGTTTGGCTGCCGTTCGCGCCTGTGCTTACGATCTTGTTTGGAATGGGTTTGAAATCGGCGGTGGAAGTTTAAGAATTTATGATCCCGTGGTACAAGCAAGAATGTTCGATGTTCTAGGTATGGGTCCTGATGAAGCCAAGGTAAAATTTGGATTTTTTTTAAAGGCACTACAGTATGGAACGCCTCCTCATGGAGGAATTGCTTTGGGTGTGGATAGAATTGCAATGTTACTTGCTGGAACCGATGCGATTAGAGATGTGATTGCATTTCCAAAGACTCAAAAGGCTAGTTGTTCGATGAGTGAAGCCCCATCGGTAGTAGATCCTGCTCAACTCACCGAATTGGGCCTAAAAATTATTCCTAAAGAAACGATAAAAAACAACTAACTTCTACTCCATTAAGTCGCAGTAACATTTAAAAGATCATGAGTCATACCGTGGTTAATTTTATTAAAATCCCTCTCCTGGAACAGGAATTTGACAGAAGGTAGACTTTGTAGAATTTTGAGATACAAAGTTGGTACTAGGATCAAAAGGGGTAATGGCTAAAATTGGATAGTTATTAAAATCGGCAGCACTTAAGGTCCCAGCACTAATTTCCTGTTCTGGATTTAAAACAATCTGAGATACCAATTGCTTGTAAGCTTGGTTCGAATTAGCAATGGTAATAGAGGCAATATCCCCTGGAGTGTCTATAGAAACCGGTATGATAACTAAATCATAAGCGCCATTTTGTGACTGAGACCGAAAAGTATAAACGTCAAAGCTCCAATTAGTTCCGTCACATTGAACGTAACCATAGGCCCCACTTAAATTATAATTTCTTCGCTTTGCACAACTGGTAAGAGAAAGAGCCAAAGTCGAAACTAAGGCCATCAACCACCACCTGCGCATCATATTTATTAACTTTCCCTTCATAAATCTCTCCCAAATGATAAACCGTCTCGATATGTTTATAATGCAAAGATAGATCCATTTTTATAACAATGGATTAACCCCTCAGAAAAATGGCGTGTTCTTTTTGTAGTCGGGAGAATCAACTTAGGTAAAAAAAAAACAGACAGTTTTACACTTTTAAAGAAAAGCGTCATCGGCTGGTGGGTTTAATATTTAATTTCAATGGGTTAGTTAATTCCACTGTCTTTATTTTTTACTGGGCAGCTGTCAATAAATAGTACAGTAAAAAAGGCCCCTTAATGGGAATGACAATTTCATCCTTGTTAAGTTCTTCAGTCTTCCACAACTACGGGTACGGTACTCAAAACCTATCCTTCAGTTTTTTACTCTTACCACTACTCGCTTTTTTCTGTCACCAGATTGCAGAACTAACTGATGAACTTTACCAGCAATATCGAAAAGAACTAAGAAGCAAGATTGAACTGTGGGGAAATATACAGGCCTTCTTCAGAATTATTATTTTTGAATCCTGGGAGATGCTTTTCCAGTTCGTGTTAAATCCCAAGTCGTTTCAGCTAATCCCGATGAAATCGAGCTAGTCCCCCTTGCTTAAAAGATCCTTTCCATGAGTATCAAGGGTCTCGTTCGTTCGCTACAAACGGTTTTGCGATGTTACCCGTGCTACGACAACAAACAAGTTGTCTGCATAACATGGTAGGCCAAAGGTGCGGAACAACTTTGATAAGAACGGTGCTTCTCCAAAATAATTGCTTTCCAACAAGTTAAAGCCATGATCTTTTAACTTGCTCTCCATCTCACGCAACGTACAAACATTCTTGACATACTCATAGTATTTTGGCCGCCCCGTTAATTTGAAGATAACGGATTCTAGTTTTCTATAGAAGCTCTGCCGGTTGGGCATCGAGAATATTAGCAATCCATTTTCGTTCAAAGATGAAGAGATCGAGCGGAGCGAACCCTCTAAGTCGTCCAAGTATTCCAAAACGCTCGAACAAATGATCAGGTCGAATTTTTCCGTAAGATTCTGCTGCAAATCGTTGATATTACTTTGGATGAAATCAACATTGTACGTTTCTGCGTTGGCCTTTCGCTGCCGGCAGATTTTTAGCATCTCTTCACTGCCATCCATGCCAATCGCTGAACTATTTCTTTCCGCCGAATAGATCGTGAAAATTCCGCTGCTGCAGCCCAGATCCAAAACACGAAAATCTTGATGACTATATTTGTCGATTAGCTTCGTCCAAATAGCAAAGCGTTCGATGAAATTCTTACTACTCAGATATTTCTTATCGAAATCCGTGGCTATTTGAGTATGCCAATCAATCGCATTTGTTACCGTCATAAAGCTTCCGTATCGTGATTTTTCAGGATAGTTGTCGCTTGTTAGATTTAAGCTGCGTTACAAATAGCTGACCCGTTCTTTTGTTTCAAGGGATTTAAATAAACTTTATTTTCTTTTTTCCAATTTCGTGTTTCTCCTGACCAACGGAATGGATTTTTTGCTTTAGCCAGTTCATAAATAGATTCTCTCTGATTTAGAATCTGGTCATCCAAACCCTGGTGTCGTTGGTTAGGAGTCATAAATTTAATACCACAGAAATTCATTCGTACCAACGCGCGCTAAGGCATTACAGCAATTCTCGGTGAGGGGTCTATAATTTCCTAAAAATGGAAAGTGGGGATCGGAAAATCGCGATTTCAACCCCGAATGAGACCCCACTTTCTATTTTCAAGAAATTATAGACCCCTCATCGAGAATTGCTGTTTCAATATTAACCCGCTTGACTTAGGGGGATGGGAATTGTCTCGGCTAGAGGCGGATTATCAAATAGGGTACAAATACGATTGACCCGATAGCGAAGCCCCAGAAGATCATACCTATCTAGTCCTGGTAATTTGCTTTTAATTCTACTTACCGTTATAAAATTGGGCTTTTCATCTTTTAAAGCCTCTCTCAATTCTAGATAATTATTTTGATCATTTAAAATATGAAGATTTAATAAATTTAACTGCGTCTGAGTGATATCTAAAAACTGTAAACCCATACCACATTCCACTTCGCACCTTTGTTTGTCATATACAATATGAGCCACCCTGGTTTTAATTGAGATACTTCTAGGGTGGCTAGAAAGCATAAAAACTAAGTATCCCATGGTTTCAAGTGGCATGGAATTTAGGGTAGTAATAAATAGTCCTCCGCGACTAATATTAATCGGGTGAGCTGTGAGATGATTTTTCCCATCACTAAAAATTATCTTTTCAAAATAAGGAATGCGATGTTCTCTTCTTCGATTAATAAATTCAGTTTTTCCGGTATTTTCCATAGTTACCCCTAAGGAAGAATCGCCATTACGGCCTCGTCTTCCGATTCGATCTCTTTTTCAGAAAATTCTTCGTTAAATTCATTCACGACTTCACTCTCTGGGGCAGGTGCCAACTGGGAGCCGCCAATAGTACCTCGTATTTCTTTGATACTGGGAACTCGCCTCTTATTCATTTCCCCTAGTGGCAACCAACCGGTAAGCCCTGTGGGATGAATTACTTTTGCCACCCAAGGACTCTCTGCTATTTTTTCAGCACTCCAAATCCCAAAAGCCTTCACGCCAGAAACAAAATAGTTACCTATTTCTTTCTCACAGATTTTTAACTGTCCAATGCTCAACACGGCGCACACAATGAAAACGTACTTAAATATTGTTTTATACATAGGCCTCTATAAAAATTGGAACGGTGTGAGATATTAAAGAGGGGAAAACCTCTTATTTAATAATTCTACCATATTTCTAAGTTCTCTACTCTAGGCTATAATTAAAACATGCCGGAAGGAGCTCTCATGTCACAGCACGTTCCAGAAACTTGCAATGAGAGTAGCGAAAATTGGTTTCCACTCACTGAGTATTCAGTTAAAAGTGGAATCTCTCTCAGCACTATTCGTAGAAAAATAAAAAGCAACAGCATTGCTTATCGTTTAGAAAAGGGAAAATACTTCATCTTTTTTGAAAACAACAACAAGAAGATGAGTACTTTTTCTGTGGAACCGGTACCTGTAAAAATACCTACCGTGGTTCCCACTAGAAGATATAGCGATGAATTAGCGGTACCGAAGAATGCAACTCACCATGAAAAACGTGAAAACATTATTCGGTTCGAACATGATGCAGAGTCTATTCACATGGTGTCAGATGCCTTTGAGCATGCATTGAGTGAAAAGGACGAGCGTATCAAGTTACTTCAAAAGCTCAATCATGAGCTTGAGGATCGCTTAAATGAGCTTAGATTGCTGGTACAGGTGCTAGAAGAGAAATACGAAATTCGTTACTAGCGAGTTACTTAAAATAATAAAATCAAAAACTGGTTCGGTTATTTCACCACCGAACAGCCTCTTCTAAGGAATATCATCATGGTTAACCCTATTTTGGCTCTAGCCAGAGGGCTAACGATTGTCGCGGTCGTGTGCCTTTTTCTATCCACGAAAAATCTCATAGGTAGCCCCTCCTTAAATGATTCTTGGTCTCAAAGTCTAGATGCCCTTAAAAGAGATTCTCCCAAGGAGGCCTGTGCTCTGCTTAAGGATTGGGTGGGCCTGAAATCCCAAGAAGGTATTCAATCTGCAGAACCTTTCTTTAACCTATCTCTCTGCTCATGGCAGCTGAAAGAACGGGCTCAAGCTGTAGTCTATGCACTGACTAGTTTGAATCTAAGAAATTCTCCTCTTAAAAGGAACTCAGATATTAAGCTTCTACAAAGCTTTCAAAAGGAGATAGGCATTAGAGATAATCTTCCAAGCCGAAACTCCTTTATTCTTAAAATGATTTTCCCTACAGGATTTTTAATTTTTTTGGGATTTTTAGGAGCCTGGATACTCATTGGAACTTTAACATTCAGAAAAAATAAAACCTCTATTCATCCACTTTCTATTATTGGAATTTCTATTTGTGGGATCGGTATGATCTTTTTTGTTTTTATTCATCAACTAGGTGGCCCTATTGCGGTAATCACTGCAGACAAGGAGGTCCCTATTTTTGCTTTTGATAAATCAGGAAATCCAGAAGAGTTAGCACTTTTGCCATCAGGAACTATGATTGAGCTCGGCGTTAATAAAAACGAAAACAAAAACGAATTTGTCCAGGTCCTACAACCCATGGGTGGCTGGATAAAAAAAGAATCAATTCAAACTGTAATTCCCTAAATCAAGTTAGTGAGAGCTGGGACTCTGAGTTACCGTTTTCAAAAAATTATCTAATCGTTGCGACAACGGCTCCGAAAGCTCTTGATCATTTTTAATTAAATCATAATGGCTATCCAGAGCCGATTTAAATGCTGTCATAAAATGCGACTTCTGTCTTTCAGTCTCCTGAACTTGATTAATCACTTCAGTTAACCATTCCTCTGTTCTCATCCTAATGTCTTGAGCTCTTTCTTCAACCTGTCGAAATAGTTTTTCAGCATCTTTGAGTCCAGCCTCTTTAATCACCTCAGATTCTTTTATCGCCTCTTGTCGAATCCGTGTGATCTCCGTCTCTTTTTGTCTCCAATGAGAAATTTCTGCATTCAAAGACTCAATCTTCTGTAAAAGTTCTTTTTCTCTTTTTTGAACTAGCGTCCAAGCTTTTGCTGTTTTATCTAGAAAAGAAACTACCTCCTCTGGAGAATATCCCAACATTACTTTTTTAAATTCTTTATTTTTTAATTCGGTAGGTGAAATTTTTTCAGATAAAGCGTCTATTGTTTTGTTTTCCATTATGGGTCTCCTAAAAGAAAAATGACTTGTGCCAAAATATACCACAGACTAACTCTAGTTAAACAGAACGATGGCCAAAAAGACAAGTTCCCAGACGCACCATGGTAGCTCCCTCTTGAATCGCAAGAAGATAATCCTCGCTAGTCCCCATAGAAAGAATCTCTAGACTATATAAAGGCCGATACTGCTTAAACAGTTGGCCCATCTCTTTAAAATAGACCCTACGGTCCTCTACGGGATGTATCATGGGGGGAATCGCCATTAGTCCAATTACCTTTAGATTGGGCAAAGCGGCTAAGCGTTCGAGAAAATCATTAAGTCGTTCAGGAAGCACTCCACTCTTTTGAGGTTCTCGGCCAATATTTACCTCAATTAACACGTAAACGGCTCGCTGTTTTTTTTCCAAACGAAGATTGAGTTCCTGTGCCACTTCCATTCGGTCAATGCTTTGAATACAATGATACTCAGTTAAATACTTTACCTTTCGGCTCTGAATATGACCGATAAAGTGCCACTCTATATTTTCATTATCAATTAATAGCCTAAGCTCATCACCCTCTTGAGCGTAATTAACCGCCAGTTTTGCAATCCCAGCTTCAATGGCCTCCTTCACCTTCTCTACAGGCTGATGTTTTGTAACCGCAGCAATCTCAATCTTTCGTCCTTTAGATACCAAAGCAATTTGCTCTTTAATCAAAGCAATGTTTTCCGCAATCGACGCCATTTAAGAGAACCATTTCTTAAGTGGAATTCCAGTAAATAAACTCAATTCTATTAAAAATTTTTCCACAGGAAATCCCATCACATTAGTATAAGACCCTTCTAGTTTTTCAATAAGCAAACTTCCTAATCCCTGAACGGCATAACTACCAGCCTTGTCATAGGGTTCTTTAGTATCCGCATAGTCTGCAATTTGTTCCACAGTTAAGGATTTGAATTTAATTTTTGAAACATCACAAACTTTTTTCTCTCCATATTTCTTGGAGACAAACGCAATTCCAGTCACTACGGTATGCCACTTTCCTGAAAGTTGAGTTAGCATCTTAATCGCATCCTGTTTGCCCTCAGGTTTGCCCATGACCTGCTGGCCTAAAACTACTAAGGTATCCGAGCCGATCAAAATATCGGTTTCCTTAGACACTAATCCCATTCCACTACGTGCTTTTAATAAAGAATTAGCCATCGTTACCTCTTCAATATTGATGGCCTCGGCAAGAGCCTCGGTCACCTCGGGATTAATTAGACTGAATGGAATATTTAAACTCTCTAAAATTTGTCGGCGACGAGGTGACGTAGAGGCCAAAAATAAATGAGGAAGGGGTTGAAGAGTCATAGTGTTTTAAAGCTCGCTTACCACTTTTGTAACTAAAGTTCCCGCTCGGACTATATGTAAGGAGAAAACCAAGGTCAAATGAAGATTACGCTATTAGAATGAGTGCTTTAAGTAATTGATAATATTCATATTTATTGCTTTTTGGGGTGTCGGGCCCACCTTCGAGTCGCAGGTTTTGTGATGTAATATATTCTGATTTGTGTTATAAGCTGTGTTGCCAAAGCACGGTAATAAGGAATCATAAAAAATGTATCAATTCAAAGTGGGCGATAACGCAGTTCATTTGTCGCACGGAGTGGGTGTTGTTCGTGCGATTGAAGAAAGAGAATTCAGTCCCGGAATAAAGCAATCTTTCTATATTCTTGAGATACAGGACAATGGAGCCCCTAAAAAGGTGTTTGTCCCCACCGATAACTCTGCTCAACGATTACGACCTATCATTCGAAAAAAAGAGGTCGAAAAAGTTTACGAAATTTTACGAAGAAAAGACACTACAGTTATTGATCACCAAACATGGAACCGACGCTATCGAGAATATATGGAGAAGATCCATACTGGACAGGTACATGAAATTGCTGAAGTACTAAGAGCTCTATTTATCTTAAAACATGGCAAGGATCTGTCCTTTGGTGAAAGAAAGCTATTAGACCAAGCCAAAACACTACTAGTAAAAGAGCTTTCTTTAGCCCAAAACATTCAAGAGTCTGACGTAGAAAAAGAACTTGAAGTTATCTTTGGAACTTAATGGTTACTATTGATGCTATTTTATTGGGAGGTGGGCTAGGCACTCGCTTTGCTGAAACCTCTCAAGGATTGAGTTCGGATCTCCCTAAGCAATTTCAGCTTTTAGGTGGGGTCCCTGTCTTTATTCATTGTCTCCAGTCATACCTGGACATGGGTATCTTTAGACAGGTGGTGATTACCTCTCCAAGACCTTATCTACAAATTGCTGAGGGCCAAATTGAGAAGTATCTCCGTAATCGCAATTTAACTAAAATTAGAGTCATTGCTGGAGGAGCAAGAAGACAAGACTCCTCTCGTTTAGCTTTACAAGCTCTGGAAGAATTTCAGCCAAGTCCCACACGAGTTTTAATTCATGATGCTTGTCGTCCGTATATTTCTGACGAATTAGCCACCCAGATAAAGCTTTGTCTTTTTGATAGAGCCTACGGAGCTTGGGTACCGGCAATTCCTGTAGTCGACACACTAAAAAGAATTAAAGACCATCAAGTAGTCGAGACGGTCGATCGTTCATTGGTTCAAAGAATTCAGACTCCACAAATTTTTGAATTTAGTTTAATTCGATCTCTAATGGATCGAATTAAAGATCTTACGGAACTTAACTTTACAGATGATGCCTCTCTCTGTGAGTATTATGGAATTCCAGTAGGTGTTTTTAAGGGTGATGTTAGAAACATCAAATTAACCTACGATTTTGAACTAGAAACACTCCAAGGAGTCTTGGCAGAAGCAAAAAGGGTTAAAGTATGCGCACCGGAATCGGCTACGACATTCATCGTTTGATCCCAACCATCAAACCCAAAGGAATTTTTTTGGGGGGAATCCTTCTTCCCTGTTATTTTTCTGTTCAAGCTCACTCTGACGGAGATGTGCTTTTACATGCTTTAGTTGATGCTTGCTTAGGGGCTCTTGCCCTAGGTGATATCGGACAATGGTTTCCTGATAGCGATCCTAAAAATCAAAACAGAAAAAGCTCTGAATTTGTCAAAGAGATCGTTCTGAAAATAAAGGACATGGGTTATGAAGTTAACCAAGTAGACTCAAATATTTTTCTAGAGGAACCTAAAGTAGCTCCTCATTGTGATGCAATTCGTACTAACATAGCTCAATTACTTGGAACCGAACTTTCTAGCGTTAGTGTCAAAGCTAAAACAATGGAAGGTTTTGGTCCGATAGGCGAACGTAATG
>JABMMY010000110.1 GCA_013205415.1 Deltaproteobacteria bacterium | reverse complement strand
TATTGGGATCATTGTAGTCTGCAATCCAGCCCGCTCTAGAAACCATATAATTTTTAGTTTGTTGATTATCTAAATAAACCTTCCACTCTTGATTAAAAAGACTAGCCTCAATTCCAAGAGCCTCTTTCCACATTTGCTGAATGGCCTCAGCAATTTTTTTATGGTTATCACTGGTATTATAGAGAAGCTCAATCGTGGGAAGTCCTTTACCATTTGGAAATCCAGCCTCTGCCAAAAGTAATTTAGCCTTAGCAATCTGACCTCCATCCTTGGGCAGTCGAGCTATAGGTTGAAATCCACCCGTTCCAGGTGGAGTAAACATGGTTGCAGGAACTTGACCTCCTCGAGTGACCAGACGAACAATCCGGTCTCGATCAATAGCTAAGGTTAATGCTTGACGTACCTTTTTGTTATTCAAGGGCGCTTTAGTACAGTTGAACCAATAAAAATAGGTACCCAGATAGGGATGAGTTTTGAAAACACCGGTGGTATCTTTTTGCCATAAGGGCAGTTTTTCTAATGGCAAATCGTCGACAGAATGAAGACTATGTGCCCGAAACATTTTTTCTTCCGTCTCGTGTTTGTCGATTGGGAAAAAATTGGCCTGTGTGAGTTTCACTATGTTCTTATCCCAATAAAAAGGATTGGGTTTAAGACTTATCACCCTATTTATTTCCCATTTTTCTAAAACAAAGGCTCCATTGCCGACAAAGTTTTCAGCCCGTGTCCATCTTGCGCCATATTTTTCCAATGTGGCTCTGTGAACTGGATAAAGAGAATGATGAAAAAGAAGACTCAAGAAAAAAGGTGTGGGATTTTCTAATTGTAATTCTAAAGTATAATTATCTTTTGCTTTGATCCCTAGCCGATTCACATCAGAGATTTTTCCTTCATTAAAAGCCTTTCCATTTTTAATATAAAAGGCTTGATAGGCATATTCGGAGGCGGTTTCTGCTTTTAACAAGCGAACCCAAGAGTAAATAAAATCTTGCGCAGTTACGGGGTCGCCGTTGCTCCACTTTGCATTTTTGCGAAGGTTAAAGGTATAGGTTTTACCATCTTTGGAAATTTTCCATGTCTCCGCCACCCCAGGAATAGGAGCTAGCGTTTTAGGATCCTTCGAAACAAGCCCCTCTAAAAGATTCATTAAGATGTGGGCCTCTGGAACTCCAGTGACTACATGGGGATCTAAATCTTTCGGTTCTCCACCATTGCCCAAATTCAAAATTTGGGGAATAGCACTCTGAGCTTGGCTCAACGGAGGCAAGAACCATAGGAAGATAAAAAGAAAACTAGATATACTGCAAAGCGTCAAGCGCCAGGATCCCAATTTCATGGAGAGACTCCTCATCATAGAATAGACCTTAATAAATAAGTACCCAACACCACTCTAGTGCAAAGTATTTGCCAGGAATTTGGTTTGAAGTTTAGGAAAGACTAACTTAAAAAGTTTAACACTCTTAGGTAGTTAGAACAAGTCTCTTAGACAACGCGAATCGTCGATTGAAAATTTTATCAGGTTTAAATAAGAATGGGCTCTTTTTGCCACCAGTTATTTGAAGGCCAAGCTAATTTGATTTTTAATTTTAGAAAAGATTTACAGGTTTTTAGAGTTTATAATAGAGCTCTTCTGTAACCTATTTCTATCGGAGACACGCATGTACAAATGGATCTGGTTTTTAATTTTTTCTCCAATGTTATTAGCTGCACTCAAAACTCAAATGGAATTACCCTGGTCAGCATTACCTAAAACTCCTCCTATTCCCAAAGACAATCCCATGACTCCGGAGAAGGTTTACTTAGGGCGACAACTTTTTATGGATCCCAGACTTTCTAAAGATGGAACCGTTTCTTGTAACTCTTGTCATAACGTGATGGCCAGTGGTGGAGATAATCGAGCCTTCTCAGCAGGGGTGGGAGGAAAACTAGGAGGGAGATCGGCACCGACCGTTTGGAATTCTGCTTTCCATACTGTTCAATTTTGGGATGGAAGAGCTATTTCTTTAGAGGAGCAGGCCAAAGGCCCGATGATAAATTCCAGTGAAATGGGAATGGAAAATCACCAATCTGTAGTCGATAGAATTGAAAAAATTGAAGGCTATGTTAGTCAATTCAAAAAAGTATTCGGCGTAAAAGAGATCACTATCGATAAGGTAGCTAAGGCCATTGCTGCCTATGAAAGAACGCTCATCACTCCTAATAGTCCTTTTGATCGCTATGCCAAGGGAGAGAAAAAAGCCATGTCGGCTCAAGCTTTGCGCGGAATGAATACTGTAATTGAGGTGGGTTGTGTCGGTTGTCATACGGGAGCAAATTTTAATGCACCGGAGGGTCTCGCAATGGGAGAGGGATTTTATCAAAAGTTTCCAACCTTCACAGATAACGAATATGTGAAAAAATATAAATTTGAAGAGGATCTAGGACGAGGTGGGGTGACAAAAAATGAGGAGGACAATCATTTTTTCCGTGTTCCCACATGGAGAAATATTGCTCTAACCGCCCCTTATTTTAGTAATGGATCTGTAAAAACCTTAGAGGAGGCTGTAAAGGTGATGGCTAAGGTACAGCTCAATAAGGATATTACAGCTAATCAGGTCGCTGATATCGTCGAATTTTTGAAGGCTTTGACAGGAAAGCGGCCTAAACAACAGATGCCATCCCTACCCCCAGATCCTGCGGGCATGTCATTAGTAGATGGTTAAAAGATTTCTGACTGTAACTATTTTTTAAAAAAGCTCCACAAACTGTGGGGCTTTTTTTTAATAGGTTTTACTCAGGGCTGCATTTTTCCAGAGTGAAAAAAGTGAGGCACACTCTTCTCTACAGAGGCCCTCTTCGACTATCAAGGGACTCTTTCCTAATCTAGCTAGCTCTTTGGCCGGAAATTCAAGCTCCTTGAATCCAGCTTCCGCGGCATCCGCAATCGTAGCGCCATAATAAACCTTGTCTATTTTCGCCCAATGAATCGCCGATAAACACATGGGGCAAGGTTCACAGGTGGTAAACATCACCGAGCCACTCAAATCGATCGTCTTTAATTCTTTTGCAGCCTCTCTGATAGCATTCACCTCTGCATGGGCAGTGGGATCACAGGTTTTCCAAACGATATTGTGGGCAACGGCCACAATGTTATCGCCTTTGACAATCACAGCCCCAAATGGACTTTGTCCGGAAAAGATTCCCTCTTTAGTTTTCTCAATCGCCACTTTCATAAATTGTTCATTAGTCATAATACCTAAGAACATAATGCAGAATAGTAAACAATGCCATATCTAGGTTTCTGCTGGACCGATTTTTTTGGGGGGCTCCAGAAAACCTGTGGGCCCTCAATAAAACCGGCTTCAGCTGCCAGCCCTCTTGCAATCTCAAGTTCTTCAGGAGAGGGACAGGATAAAAT
>JABMMY010000109.1 GCA_013205415.1 Deltaproteobacteria bacterium | reverse complement strand
TGATCCTCATGACCATGAGTCACCACCACTCCGCGAAGACTATCCAAACGATCTTTCACATAGCCAAGATCTGGAATTAGCAGATCCATCCCTGGCCAGTGACTATCGGGGAACTGCACGCCACAGTCGATTAAAACCATGTCGTTACCGTATTCCAGAACAAAGCAGTTCATGCCAATCTCCCCCAGGCCACCCAAGGGAAGAAGTCTCAGTTTTTTGTCATTTTGTCGTTCGGTTCTATTCATTTAATTGGAAGCCTACCGTAAAGTGCTCCTTTGTTCGAGAAAGTAATTAGAGCCCGCCATCTTCGAGCTAATCCTTTGCCACAATTTGGCCGATAGATAAAATGGAATCCTTTAATTTATCCTTTTTAACAAGGACTTTGATTATGAAATCTAGAGATCTTTTTTTACCCTCTATTACTGGCGTTATTTTGGCCGGTATGGTCGCTTTTTTATCCTGTGCACACCAAAACAGAAACACTGAAGATGTGGATGTTCCCAATGAGGAGGTCTACGCAGAATCGGATAACGAATCGAATACAGAAAGTTCCAATCAAGCTTCATTATCAAATGATACGATAGAACCCAATTCTCTAGCTCAGAATGCCACTAATGAAACTCCATCCACAGAAGAAAATAAATTAGAGGATGAATTGGAAAAATCCTCCGATGCTAACTCACTAGATTCCGAAACAACGCAGCCGCTAAAAAATACACAAGAGGGATCCCTCACCGAGAACTCCACGGCAAAAGAACCCTCCTTTGAAGACGAATTAGAGGCGACAAGTCCAGATAAAACTGCAGCCGGTGTTACTGATGGTGTTGAAGCCCCCATCACGACTGCTGGCGTTATAGGGTCTGGTTCTAATTTAGATTCCGCAGCTCCTGTACAACCCAAAACCGACGAACTTGATGACCGAGGAACTATTTCAAGTCAATTAGATGGCCCTTCATCGGAAGCACTTAACTTAGCGCCTCCCGCTCCTAGAAGATCCCGATTTGGAGTGGGTCATAGAGTTCCCAAAATTCCAAGTAAAGCGGTGACAAGAAGAGGGACTAAACTCAACCGTTTTTATTTTGTAAGAAAAGGTGATTCTGCAGAAAAGGTCTCTAATCTTATTTATGGCTCCTCGAAAAATGCGAGAAATCTAAAAAAATGGAATGGAAAAAATTGGACCCCCGGTAAAGTTCTCTACTATGTATCCAGTAAAAATCCAAAGGATCCTAAAATGGACTCCTTCTTTAAGGAAACGGGAGTTACCCCCGACAGCTATACGATTGGAGAGGGAGATTGGTTATCTAAAATCGCAAATAACAGATTAGGAAGTCCCAAAAGCTGGACAGAAATTGCCGTGGTTAATGGCATTAAAAATCCAAAAACTTTAGAAACAGGGCAAAAGATTGCCGTATATCCTAAAGATCTCACCGCCAAACCAGAGCCCGTAATGGTTGCAGTTGCGGAGCCTATTGTGCAGCCACCCGTCGTCATAGCAGCCCCAGTCACCCCTCCCGAAGTCACCCCTCCTCCTGTCATTGAGCCACAAGCTGAAGAGGCTGCCGTAGAACCTGTAGTGACCACTAGTCCGATAGCAGGATTCAATATTAAAAAGTTTATTGAACAAAATATGTTTGCCGGACTGATGGGACTTGCCGGATTCTTTTTGGTTCTTTTATTAATTACTAAAAAACGTAAAAAGAATAGCGCCATGGCCAATGATGATTTCGCAGATGGAGAGGATAGTTTTCAGCCCCCTACTAAACTAAAACGAAAGTAGAGCTCTCCTGATCTCAGTTTGTTATTGGGTCTTTAATCGCATTCCTACCTCTGTGGATAGGCGTAATCGACCCCGTTTTCCCACCTAGTGACCCGCCCCTCAAAGTTGACAAAACATAATGCTAAAGGCACTTTAACTAGCTAGTTAGTTATTTATTAACATTCTCCCACAACCAAAAGGGTGTTTCATGAAACTAAAAGACTGTCTTTTTACTTCCGAATCGGTAACTGAAGGTCATCCAGATAAAATAGCAGACCAAATTTCCGATGCTGTCTTAGATGCCGTTCTTGCGCAGGACCCGCGTGGACGTGTGGCCTGTGAAACCTTACTCACCACAGGGCTTACGATGATCAGTGGTGAGATTACCACTACCGCCGTTTTTAATCCGACAGAAATTGCTCGCAATGTCATTAAACGAATCGGCTACACCAGTGATGAGATGGGATTTGATTATAAAACCTGTGGCGTAATTACTGCCATAGGAAAACAATCTCCAAACATCTCTCAGGGCGTGACAGAAGGTCAGGGGCTCTTTAAAGAGCAGGGTGCTGGCGACCAAGGAAGTATGTTTGGTTATGCCTGTGATGAAACCTTAGAGTTAATGCCGGCAACTATTTCCTATTCTCACAAACTTTGTAAACGCCTTGCAGAAGCTCGAAAAGAGGGAACGCTTGGATTTCTTCGTCCCGATGGTAAAGCGCAGGTCACCGTTCAATATGAAAATGGTGTGCTGAAACGAATCGAAACTGTAGTCGTCTCAACTCAACACAGCCCCGAGGTCTCTCACGCTGAACTTACCGATGCCGTTATGGAAGAGATCATTAGAAAAACTATTCCTGCAAAGCTTTTAGATTCGAAGACGAAATACTTCATTAATCCTACTGGGGTTTTTGTCGTGGGAGGTCCAATGGGAGATTGTGGACTCACCGGAAGAAAGATTATCGTCGATACCTATGGAGGACACGGTGCTCACGGGGGAGGAGCTTTCTCTGGAAAAGATCCCTCAAAAGTAGATCGTTCTGCTTCTTATATGGCTCGATATGTAGCGAAAAATATTGTCGGCGCAGGACTAGCAAAGCGATGCTTAGTGCAACTAGCCTATGCCATTGGGATTGCAGAACCGGTCTCTTTGATGATTGAAGACTTTGATACCGGCACCGTTTCTTCGGCTAAATTAAATTCTGCCGCTAGAGAGGTTTTTGGGTTTAAGCCTGCCGACATTATAAAAACATTAGATCTTCTGAGACCTATTTACGAAGAAACCGCAGCTTATGGTCACTTTGGCAGAACCTCTTCCAAAGGTTTCAATTGGGAAAAACTAGACCGTGTTGACGCTTTAAAACAACTGACTCGATAATAAAATAAGGGGCGGTGCTTTATCCAAAAGCACCGCCCCTGCATTTTCTTGAGACTATTTTTTTACAGTAATATGGGTTTTTCTTAAGGTCGTATCAATTTTTGATTTATCCGTTACCCTATTTTTCTTTCGATCTTCATCTTCATCGCATTCGATCTCAACATCAAAAACCAACTCATCGCATTTCATGCAGACGGTGCGATTGTTTAAAACATAATTAGATTTGGGACCCCCGCAGATCTTACAAGTTTTCATAATCATTCCTCCAAAGGCTATTAAGCCGATAAATCCTTATAAATCCTTGTGCCGTCTCTCTGTTGAAAACTATAACAACTGACTAACTATTCTTTGATTGTAAAGAATATGACGCGAAAAATCAATCCTAATTACCTGAAATCAAAGGGATTTATGTACTCTCACAGAATACACCCCACCTTAATTCGCATTTGGCTGATTCGGTTTTTTTACCCGAGAGGCTATGTCCGGTTTAACCTCAGCACTAGAGGCCCCTGGAGCCACACCAATGAAAACTTCATCAGCATCAATGGCCTCTCTTAGCACCTGATCAGCATGAGTCACCTCAACCACCGTAATATTTTTCAGAATATTTTTAGGAATGTCTCTAAGATCCTTACCATTTTCCTGTGGAATAATAATCTTTTTGACTCCCCCTCGATAAGCGGCAAATATTTTTTCTTTGAGTCCACCGATAGGAAGTACATTTCCACGAAGGGTAATCTCTCCTGTCATGGCAACATCTTTACTCACCGGCTTTCCTGTTAAAGCACTTACCAATGCTGTAGCCATTGTGATTCCAGCAGAGGGGCCGTCTTTAGGAATTGCCCCTTCTGGGACATGAATATGAATGTCCAATTTTTCGTAGAAATCGGGTGCCAATCCCAAGAGTTTTGCTCGCGAGCGCACATAACTCATGGCAGCCTGAGCCGACTCCTGCATCACATCACCCAATTTTCCAGTCACGGTGAGCTTCCCTTTTCCCGGAAGCTGTATCACCTCAATGGTGAGCATATCGCCACCAGCCTCGGTATAGGCCAAGCCATTAACTAAACCCACCTCAGAGGTCGCCTCTGTTTTCTGATATCTAAATTTATGGGGCCCAAGTAGATCCACTATCTTTTTAGAGTTAACCACTACCTTGGATTTATCCTGAGATTTTTTTGCCCATTTACGAGCCACTTTTCTACAGACTGCAGCAATCTCACGCTCTAAATTACGAACGCCAGCCTCTTTCGTATAGTGTCGGGTAAGATCTTCCAAGGCCTCATCAACAAAGGTTATCTTGTTTTCATCTAGGCCATGGCGAGGAACCTCTTTCGGCACCAAATGCCGTTTGGCGATCTCCATTTTTTCCTCTTCTGTATAACCGGAAAGATTAATCACCTCTAATCGATCTAGAAGTGGCAATGGAATCGTATGTTGCGAATTCGCCGTGGTAATAAACATGACGTTCGACAGATCATATTCAACCTCTAAATAGTGATCCGAAAAAAATCTGTTCTGTTCTGGGTCTAGCACCTCTAAAAGCGCACTACTCGGATCCCCTCTAAAATCTGTGCTCATTTTATCAATTTCATCAAGCAAGATTACAGGATTAATCGCTCCAGCCTTTTTCATTCCCTGAATAATTTTTCCGGGAAGTGCTCCAATATAGGTTCTGCGATGCCCACGAACCTCAGCCTCATCCCTCACTCCACCGAGTGAAATCTTTACAAAATTTCTTCCAATAGATCTTGCAATGGATCTTCCCAAGGAGGTTTTTCCCACTCCAGGGGGTCCTACTAGACAGAGAATAGGTCCCTGCATCTTTTCTACTAAACTCTGAACGGAAAGATGCTCCACAATTCTCTCTTTAACCGGTTTTAACCCATAGTGATCCTCATCCAAGACGGCTTCAGCAGCATCCACATCTATCTTGTCTGACGTTTTTTCACTCCAGGGAATACTCAACATCCAGTCTAAATAATTACGAACCACGGTGGCTTCAGCCGACATGGGAGACATCAT
>JABMMY010000108.1 GCA_013205415.1 Deltaproteobacteria bacterium | reverse complement strand
GTCCTCTTGAATCTTTCCAATATGCCAAGTAGGAACGCCTAAAATAATATTTTCTACGACAGTAAAATCGACAGGGTGGAGATCGGTAATGTTTTTAAGGTGCTCTACACTAGCGCCTAATTCCTTTTTTAGTAACTCAGCCACATTGGCGGTGTTTCCAGTTGAGGAACCAAAGACGATAGCCAATTTACTGGCAAGAAGTGTAGGTTTGGATCGATCTACCACTCCTGTTCCCTCAGCCTTTGTGGCCACAGGTTTTGCAGCCTTTGCGGCAGCTTCAGCTTGCACCTTGGCGAGAGCGGACCTCTTTTCCTCTTCAACTCGTAGTTTTTCCTCCTCTGCTTTTTTTAATTTTTCAGCTATCTGTGCTTTAACAGTTTCGGTATAGGCTTTGAGTTGACCATGGGGAATCTCAGAGATCTCTTGTCTGTCTCTAACTAAATAACCGGAAATAACGGAAGCCGACTTGGGTGCTTTCGGTCCCTTGCCACGTAAAAATTTGACCGCCTGTTCTAAGGAATAGGTGAAAGTTTCAGTCACATTATTAGCTAATAAGAATTCAAAGCTGACCTGGCCTGAGGTAGCACGATCGGAACCGACTAAAAATTGTTTTAACTCCTGAGAAGTTTCAATCGATTGTAGAAAAGATTCTGTAGGAGTGGGAGCTAATGTGTAACTAGCAATGGGCACCACTAGGGAACTTTTAGAGCTATGTGCGCTAACAATAACTCTAAAAACCTCTGTAGGATTCGATTTTCCCCAAACCGCCCAAATACCAAAGTGACCCGGCTCATCTCCATTTGAGATGCCGTATTTAACAGAGGCTTCACTCATCTTTGAAAAATTTAAATTTTTTAATAGCGACATGGCGTTAAGCTCTCCCAAAATATTGTCTCTGACCTTAAAGGCTTAGGGTTAAAAATTCAATCGTTTGATGAATTAAGAAATATTAGACCTCTTTTGTAAAAGGTTTTATTCCCTTCTCAGCCATTAATTTTACTAAATTTAAATAGATTTGGCCCATATCTAGGGCATCGCTTAGAGCGGTATGGTTCGATTCTGTTCGAAGATTAAAAAACTTTAAAAGTTGACTGGTCGAGCTATGTTCTGGAGGCAGAATGCCGGCATCGACTAAGAATCTTCCTACGCAGGTAATATCTAGAGTGTGATGATGAAAGTGCTTATCCATAAAAGCCTTACCTAGGTTTTTGGTGAGTAGAGGGATATCTAAAGCACTTAACGATTTTCCTAATAACAGAGGCCGTTCATTGCCAAAGAAGGCCTTAACCTTTTCAGAGTTTAAATATTCGCTTAGCCACTGCGCAAAAGCCTGAGGAGCCATTCCTTCGGCATGAGCTTTTCTGATGAGTGTTTCATTATGAGTGATGACCCACTCGCTTAAAGTAGGTTTTAATACTTCAAAACTCGGACATTGAATGAGAACCTCTTTTCCCAATTCCCTCAAAATGAGATTTTTAGATCCATCAACAGGGACCACGGCCACCTGAATTAATAAACAATGTTCCTCAAGTCCTGTGGCTTCAGTATCAAGGCTAAGATATTTGCTCATAATTGTTTTTACTTTCTAATCTTTAAAATATTCTGGCTGGCTAACATCCAGCTAGAAAGCTTGTATAAAAGTCGAGCTCCTACATTTGCATCCCAAGAATCATCTCCACTAGGAGCTGGAGCCACCTCATTCAAGTCAAAGCCAATTATCTTTCTTCCCGAACGAACTAAAGAGGATATCACAAAAACGGCCTCATTAAAGTCTAGTCCTCCTGGAACCGGAGTTCCTGTATGAGGACAAAATCTAGGATCTAAACCATCAATATCAAAAGAAACCCAAACCTCTTGGGGAAGGGGCGCTAAGATTTTAGAAACCGTTTCTTTCCATGGGATTCCTTCAAATTTTCTTTTCGCAAGATCCTGATCGAAAAAAATAGCTACTCTACCCTTTAGCTCATTGCAGTAGTTAAACTCCTGTTCACAAAAATCTCTGATTCCAACCTGAACTATTTTTGTTACCTGCGGAATATGCTCTAACACATTGTGCATAATTGAGGCGTGTGACCAGGTAAACCCTTCAAAAGCCAATCGAGTATCGGAGTGCGCGTCAAAGTGTAAAATTCCAAAGGAGGCATGTTTTTCACTAATAGCCTTTAGGGCTCCAAAGGGAACGGAATGGTCGCCGCCAATGATTCCCACATATTTATTTTTACGCAAAAGATCTTGGGTTTCGGTAAATACAAATTTATTAAGCCTCTCTCCAAGTTGATTCACCTCTTTAAGAGACTCTTTTAAACCTTTATTTTTTCCGATCACTCCCCCAAGAGCAATGATCTTTTGGGCCTCTTTTTTTGCTTTTTTATTCCATGTTTTAATGGATTGAGATTCAGGAAGAATATAAAGGCCCGCTTCATAAGGATTTTGAATTTCACTGTCAAAAAGATCGACCTGTCGACTAGCCTCTAAAATGGCCTTGGGCCCTTTTGAAGTCCCCCCTCCATAAGAGGTTGTCGCCTCCCACGGGACCGGTAAAAAAACAAGACGAGATTCTTCAAAGGAGGTATTTAAACCAAAAATCCCGGAGTTTTTACTGGAGGCTGCGTTGGGATCAAACTGAGACATGAGTTATTCTTTCTTACAAGTCGTGGTAATTTATTTTTAGCTTGGGAACCAAGTCACCTTTTACACAAAATTAAAATTATAAAATTCACCAACCTTAAGGTGCCATGACTGGAAAGGGGTGTCAAAAAGTCACTTAGTTTCCAATCCCTCCCTCTCATTTCCCCGGCCCCTTTATTTTTTATAAAAAAAGAGACTCACAAGAGGTCACCTCAATACGTCCTCTTTGGGTTCGGCAGACCCCATAGTAACTGTTGTTATTTTTTACCATAAAAGACTGAAAACCACTTGAGGGTGAAGCTATCTATTCCGATAACAAAGGTAATGAATAAAGGTAATCCATGAAAGTAATAATTGCTGATGATTCTTCAAGTATTCGCAGGAAGTTAGCCGAATTTTTAACCGAGTTAGGACATCAAGTCATAGGTCAGGCTCAGAATGGCCATGAAGTGGTTAAATTAGTGGCTCTGCATCAACCCGATCTGGTGACGTTAGATCTTGTGATGCCGGAACTAGATGGACTCTCCGCTCTAAGAGCCATTCGGTACGAAAATAGGTGGACCAATATTGTAATGATAACCGGCCTTAGCACGGTAGCCCATAAAACAGCCGCGCTTGAAGCGGGGGCCACTGCTTTTTTGAAAAAACCTATTTTAAAATCGGAATTACAAAAAATAATTGAAAAACTGAATATCTCGCTAAAAAAAGGAGAGGCCGCTTAATCATGAGCTCCTCTGTTTTAAAATTAGATTATCAGGTTTTAGAAACCGCTAAAGAATTTCCAGTCTATACCTTATTAACTAGAGTTTTGATTGAAGCTCTCTGCCCTTTATTAAAATGTGAAGTTCTCTTTGGAGAAATGAATCCTGTAACTGCAGATGAAAAATTTGCCTATTGGCTGGATGCTAAAGTGGTGGGTGAATTAGAGGGCTTTATTGCGGTTGGAATCAATATCCCAGCATTAAAAGGATTTCATCAGAAACTTAATATTGATGAGGACTCAGAAAAAGAATCCTTAATCTCTGCGCTATTGGTGCTGTTCGAATCCCTCGCAAGTTCCCTAGAGAAACAATTTACGATTGAAGATTTTCAAAGTGAGTTAAAAAAAGGAACCGGTCTACAGGAAAATTATAATGTCTTAGTCGATAGAGGTTCCTGTTACGTTTGCCCAGTAGAAACTCGATATGGGTC
>JABMMY010000107.1 GCA_013205415.1 Deltaproteobacteria bacterium | reverse complement strand
TTTACAAATGCTAAAGGTATTAGAAGGTTTTCCGATTGAAGAGATAGCTCAAAAAACCCCAGAGTATAGCCATCTTCTTTCCGAAGTCATGAAGCGAGCCTATGCAGATAGAGGTAAGTTTGTTGGGGATCCCGATTTTACCCATTATGATTTTTTAAAATTGGTTTCTGAAAAATATATTGAAGCCCTAAGAAAAAATATATCCTTAGTTAAAGCAACACCCTCCTCTCTTATTCAAGGAGGGCAACTTATTAATGAGGGCTCCCACACGACTCACTTAAGTGTCATCGACGTCCAGGGCAATGCGGTCGCAAGCACACTCACTATTAATGATACCTTTGGCGCTTGTATCATGGCGCCAGGAACCGGTATTTTTTTAAATGATGAGATGGATGATTTTAGTGTGAAGCCTGGCTCTCCTAATATTTATGGATTAGTCGGCGAGATGGCCAATGCGATCGAACCCCTTAAGCGTCCGGCATCCAGCATGTCTCCCACGATTTTGGTGAGAGAAGGACAGCCCATTTTAGTCGCAGGTGCTGCGGGTGGATCCCGAATCACAACCAGTGTGCTACAGGTGATCTTAAATGATCTTTTTGTTTATTCTGGGGATTTAAAAAAATCTATTTTCGCTCCCAGAATTCATCAGCAGTGGATGCCTGAGTTTTTAGATATTGAAGAGGGCTATTCGGAAACCACTAAAGAATATTTAAATTCATTAGGTGAAAAGGTGAGACCCCCTCCCTTTAGTGCGATCACACAGGCAGTTCACCTACAGGAGGACGGAAAGGTCACCGCTGTATTTGATCCCAGAGATGAAGGCGGCGCAGAGGCCTATTAGACCTCTTTCATGACCTAAAGCCCCATCTACGATAAAGATCATAGATGGGGGTTTTTAAGATTTATAAAAACTTTGCTTATAATAAAATATTTAAAGAGACTGTTGGAAGCACTAGAAGTGCGCCCCCTAAATTTCCAAATTTAGCCTCTGCATTGAGTCCCACCTTTGAGTTGATATTCCAATTAACGCCAGGACGAAAGGCGAGTAGGAAATCAATTCGAGTCCCTGTGTTCATCATGTCCGATTTAAGAGCATTTAAGTACAAATAGGCTCCCGCAGATAATCCCATGTAAGGAACTACCTTGGCGTTAGATCCTAAAGTATAAACCACGGTAGGTAGCAATTGTAGGGCTGTGGTATTTGAATTTCCGACTAAATTTCCCCAAAAATGAATTCCTAAATCTCCTCCTATGAAAAGGTGATTAGAGGCCTCCATTTTAGTTAAAACGCCAAAAGCAAATCCAAATCCAGTTTCTCCAGAATCGGGAAGGATTGGAAGTGCAAAGCCGGTGGTTAGAGCCGTATCATTTAATGTTTTAGTGGATACTTTTTCAGTAGAACTAGCACTCCCCGTTGAGGACCTGTTTTTTTCTGCAGCCAATCCTAAATGAGAGGTGAAGGCTAAGGTTATTACGACCATGAATAGTTGATACATAGAGAGACTCCTTTATTGTGATAACAACAAACCTCTGTCGCTTTTTTAAAGCATTATATTTTAATGTCTCACAGCGGTCTGTTGTAAAAAGACAGTCATACTCGCAGACTAGAAGAGGGTCAAGAAACGGGGTGTTGATTGGAGATTAAAAAGAGATTAACCCACCTTTTTCAATTGGAGAGATCTCTTTGAAAAGGCCTGGCTTCCAATGATCAGGTGATCCATCTCACTACCTAAAAAACAGCGAACCGCATCCTCAGCTGAGCAAACAATAGGTTCGCAGTCGTTGAAGGAGGTGTTGATTAACATGGGAACACCTGTTTTTTTTCGAAAGGATTCAATTAGTTTCCAATAAAAAGGCTGAGTCTCTTTCGAGACAGATTGAATTCGACAAGAATTATCGGCATGGACTACAGAGGGAATCTTTGACCGTTTTTCTTTTTTCACCTGAAATACGGCCTCCATAGTGGGACTAAAAAACACCTTCTCAAACCATTCCTGTTGGTTTTCCTCTAATACAGAGGCTGCAAATGGCCGAAAACTTTCTCGATGTTTCACTCTGGAATTTAATTTTTCCTTCATTTCTGAAGGCCTTGGATCTGCTAAAATGCTTCGGTTTCCTAAAGCTCTGGGACCAAATTCCATTCGGCCCGAAAAAAGACCTAGGATCTTTCCATCTTTTAACTCGTTAGTCGCCCAATCAATGAGATCATGTTCGTCATTAAAGGTAATAGTTTCTAATTCCTCTGCGCTAGACATAGGTAAACTATGACTCAGATCACTAGGCCCTAAAAGTCCCCAGTGTCCTCCCTGAGGAGAAATGGCTCTCTGTGCAACACCAATAGCAGCCCCTACTGCAATACCTGCGTCGTGTGCCGCAGGTGCGACTAAAACTTTTTTGAACGGGGAATGTTGCGGAATTTTCCCCACCCAAACACTATTGTGACTACAACCACCAGATAGGGCTAATGTGTCTAAGGGTACCTTTTTGTAAAGTTGATTTAAAAGGTGGTTTGCGATCTCTTCAAAACAGGCTTGAGCCGAATGGGCTAGATTTTTATGACATTGCAGAATGGGATCGTTGGGTTTGCGTGGTGCAAATCCAATTAACTGTGTGAGGTAGTTGAGATTATAAAAGGGCAAAATTTTGGGTTGCGATTTCTCAAGAAAATAGGAAATAGGATGCTTTAATATTGGAAATGCCTCTAAGTTTAATTCGAATCCAAAGTTTTCTTTTGGACGAACTAAATTTTTCATCTCGGCTAAGTAGGTAGGCTCTCCTAAACTTGAAAGTCCCATAACCTTAAATTCATCGCCAAAATGGGGAAAGCCTAAGTACTGCGTGATAGCGGTATAGAAAAAACCTAACGAGTGTGGGAACACAACGCGATCTAAAATCTGTATTTTCGGGCCCTTCGTTTTTCCTATGGTTGTCGATACAAAATCTCCCAGTCCATCTAGCGATAGATAGGCCGATTCAGCATAAGGAGCTAAATAGCGAGAGCTATAAAGATGTGCTAGGTGATGTTCCACCCTTTTAATCTTAGCGTGATTTAATTTAAGTTGTTTAAGACTTTTGCTTAGTGAAATTGCAGGATCTGCTGACGGGATCTTGGGTTTTTTAAGTAGCTTCGGATGATTAAGAACAACGGCAATTCTTTTGTGAAGTTGGTTCCATGGTTTTCTGGGAATCGCTACCACATCGACCTGTTCAGGCGATATCCCAGCATGTTTTAGACAATAGTTAATTGCGTTTTCAGGAAAATGTCCGAAATGTTTGATGCGATTAAAACGTTCCTCCTCTGCGGCGGCTACAAGCTGGTCTCCCACAATAAGTGCTGCTGAAGAATCACCATGCCCATAACTAATACCAAGAATTATTTGTAGTTTTAGAGTCATAATTTTTAATGGGGTAGAGGCTTCTATTGTATCTTAATGAATCCAGTCTTTCATCTGTTCTTAAGCTTTGGAAGCGGTGGGTAAAGCAATCGCAGTGCAGCTAAGTAGATTTAACACTGCGTAAACCACAAAAAAATAACGATGCTATTAGTTTCTTCTCATTAGAATCTCAAAAAACCAGTACACTAATAAGATGGGTCGTAGTTTGTCTTTAACGAAAACAGGCAAAAACCGACTTCACTTAATCGATCTTCAATGACATGCAAATACCCACACAAGAAATCCTAGAGTTTTCCATCTATATCCTTGGCATTGCGGCACTAGCCTATCCTTTGTTATTGCTGAATAGTTATTTGGCACCTCGACTGGGACTCATCGATTGGCCTAAAGCACGAGGATTAAACGAAACTCAAACTCCCATCATCGGGCATAGTATTGTCCTACTATCGCTTGCTTTTTTTAGCGTCGCGAAACTATTTTTTCCAATCAGCGGGTGGTTTTTAAGCACCGCTGTGATTATTGCTATTATGGGAATGTTAGATGACAGACAGCCTCTACCTGCGATCGATAAAATGTTTGTTCAGATGATATTTGTAGTATGTCTTGTTCTATTTGATCCTAATTTAAGACAGGGAATTAGTGAACAATACGGCCCCGGGGCTACTTTTCTTGCCATATTTTTTATTTTGGGATTAATGAATGCCGTTAACTTTATTGACGGAATCGATGGTTTAGCAGGACTGGTGCTTCTTATAGGAGGAGCGGGCTTCTTATTGATAGGGCATGGTCAAAGTGGGGTTGAAGCTTTTGTTTGGTACATTCCAGTCCTAATCGGTTCGTTAATTCCATTTTTATATTTGAATGTTATTAAACGAAAAGGCTTTTTAGGAAATGTGGGGAGTTACTTTTTTAGTTTTGTTTTAGCTTATATGCATTTGAGCCTTCCCATTAAAGCTCACGACCCACTTTCCAGAATGGCAATTTCAGGGTTATTCTTTTTAATTCCCATATCGGATGCTGCAATGGTGCTTCTCAGTCGAATGATGAGTAGAAGGTCTCCTTTCCAAGCCGATAAAGGACATCTCCATCATCGGCTTATTCAAACTTCACTGCCACTGAGATATATCCTTATTACCTTTGCCATTATCGATATCGCAGGCCTAGTCACAGGGTATGCCTTGGTTCGCAGCGGAACCATGTCAAATTCAATTTTTCCAATAATCACTCTTATTACCCACGTAGCGGTAGTGGGTTATATGATTGTCTTTATTGAAAAGGCCTCAAAGTGCAGAGTGCAATCTTTCTTTCAGCATTTAGATCTAGGCAACTCGCTCTATTTTCTCAAATACAAACTAAGCAAGGTAGATGGCGCTATGATTCCGCCCTATTTAATGAATCGGATTGCAGCTCGTATGAATGCTGAAATCAGAGTGACAGATGTTTGCTATATTGAAGAACCGGACACCTTATTTATTGCCTTAAAGATTCAGACTGAAACACTGAGAAATATTGCACTTCGACTAGAAAGAGTTTTTAATTCCGAAAAAATAAAGGTGGTTCTGGAGATTGAAAAAGGGGAGTTTATCAAATTAAAAAACCCAGTTCAGCCGCCCTATATCAAACCCCTGAAACAGGTCTCTTAAAATTAGGATACAGAGGAAGATTCTTCTAAAACGGTACCCTGTTGCCGTTGATAGAACTGATGATAAATTCCCTTCGCCTTAATTAATGAATCGTGAGTTCCCGACTCTTGAATCCTTCCCTGTTCCACGACAAAAATCCGATCTGCTTTTCTTACCGTCGACAAACGATGAGCTACCATTAAAGTTGTTTTTCCTATACTGAGCTCTTCCATGGCCCTTTGTACCAAGGCTTCACTCTGACTGTCTAAACTTGAAGTGGCTTCATCTAATACTAAAATAGGCGCCCCCTTTAAAATAGCTCTCGCAATAGCCACTCTTTGTCGCTCTCCACCGCTTAAGCACACTCCACGATCACCGATTCTGGTATTAAACCCCTCCTTCAGTCGATTAATAAAGTCGGTGCAGTGAGCCTGCTCTGCAGCAAGCTCCACCTCCCGCTTAGTCGCTGAGGGGTTTCCGTAATGAATGTTTTCAAAAAGAGTGTCATTAAATAAAAAGGTGTCTTGGGTCACAAAAGAAATTAGCCGTCTCAGATCATAAAGAGAAAAATCTGAAATCGAGACACCGTCAAAAAGAATTTTGCCTTCACAGATTTCATAAAGTCTTGGTAGTAGATTAACAATACTCGATTTTCCACCGCCGCTATGACCTACAAAGGCCACGCAATCGCCTTTATTGATTTCGAAAGAAAGGTGACTCAGGGCGATTTTCTCTCCGTAATTGAGACTTACATTTTCAAAGGAGATACCCCGTTCTAATTGAATAATCGGACGGGTTCCTTCCGATTGGTTTTGCGATGGCTCGGTGTCCAAAAGTTGATACACTCGTTCTGCAGCGGCCTCTGCAGTCTTAAGTTTTAGATAGGCATTATTTAATTGCTTTAAAGGCATCTGCGCCAAACCGATAGCGATAATAAATCCTACAAGTTGCCCAGGAGTTAATAGTCCCATTGCCGCACGGTGCCCCCCGTAAATAATCACTCCTGCAATGAGAATGGCACCGATAAACTCGACCACTGGAGTGGCTAGCTCCTCTACCCTAGTTGATTTCATTAGGGTGAGAAAATAGCTCTCTTGAATATTTTTAAATTTTTCTGACAATGGCTTTTCAAGTTGAAAAACCTTAACAACCCTGGCACCTGAAATACCTTCTTGGCTTACCGACATGAGTTCTGAAAAAGTTTCTAAATTTTTATGAGAATATCGCTTCACTGCACTTCCTGAGCGAGAAAAAAGCAGGGCTACAATTGGGGCAACGACTAAAGTGCTTAATGCCAAACGCCAATCACAATAAAAGGCCGCACCCAAAAGACCTAAGAAGGTAAAGGGTTCCTTAAGAACTAAAATGAGCGTGTCGATTCCAACCGATATTTTGCCAAGATCATTTTGAATGCTAGAGAGAAAATCCCCTGCTCTAGTTTTATCTAAAATAGAAAGGGGAAACCCTAAATATTTTTCAAAGATCACCGTCCGATATTTAATAATGACCTTCTCAGCCACATACCTACGAAGAGTATTATGAAAGTATTTGGCAATCCCACTTATGAAAAAAACTCCGATAAGCATCGCAGGAACCTGCCTAAAGAAGGATCCCTGAATAAGACTGCCTTTTTGAAGCTCATCAATAATTCGTTGAGATAATTTGACACTAATCGGTTGGATCAGAGAAATGACAATTCCAAGACATAAAACAAGACTTAGCTTTATTTTATAGGGCCGAAACTCCCCCATCACTCTTTTAAGAGCGATAAACGAGTCGCTGGGTGGAGATTGCGTATTTGTAGACTGCATTTTAAGTCAATAACATATACGAAATTTACCTAGAGGCGAGTAGAAATATCCCCTTCACTCCTCTTTATCCTTTTCTAATTCGGAGTCGGCCTCTGCATTGGGTTCGGAGAGGGTAAATTCATAGGTGGTAAGCTCTGTATTTTTTTTAACCCGCATGACCTTACCGTAAGTATGCCCCTTCTGAGGCGTGCCACAGCCATACATGGATTTTACGAGCATCTCATGGGCCTCGGCCTCTAAATCTTCCACTACCGCAGCCTTCACCGCAAAAGGGATGTGGGCTGAGGTGGAGTTTAAGTAGAGTAGGTATTCGGCAGCGACGTCCTTACTGAAGGCTCCTGAATCATCATAGGATTTTTTCAGCATGTGATGCTGAAATAGTTGAAACATCGGGTCTAGATTTATTGGTTTTTTTACACGCATCGGTTGGATTCCCTTGGGTTACATGGGTTAAGTCCAATCCGTGGACGCTACAACAACGACTAGCTTTATGACTACATCCCATTGAAC
>JABMMY010000106.1 GCA_013205415.1 Deltaproteobacteria bacterium | reverse complement strand
TAGCGGCACCGTAACTTTGCATCACTCCGCGACCTGTAAAACTATGGCACTCATAGAGCGATTTAGTTTTGGGTATCCTGCCTAATATTCCGGAGGTATCGGGGGTGTAACTATAGAGTCCTCCCCATCCCGTAATGGGCTTTAGCTTTTCTAAAGAACTAGACCTCTCATAAAGAGCGGGCCAAAGATGAGATTCAAAAAAATCTTTATCCACGTCAAATCTATAGCCCTGGGCCTCATTCTTTAAAACCAACCCCGCTAAAATATTGCCCCCTTCGGGGTGAAAATAAACACGAGAGGTGTCTACTACCATTCCATAACTATTCATGTCGAAATTTTCCGCCTTAAAAAGCACAATCTGTCGACGAACGGGTGAAATCAACGGGTGTTTAATATGGGGTAATAATAGTTCTCTAGACCAGGCCCCCGCAGCCAAAATCACAAAGTCGGCCTGCCAATGGAGGTCGCCCTCTTTTTTTAAAAGAGGAAAGGGATTTTTTAAATGGTCTTCGGCGGCAATATCGGAGGTGACTGTGGAGAGGATGATCTCAGCACCCTGGGGAGTCTCCTTCATAGCATGCACCACATGGCGATCATGAAAAATGACCCCTCTTTTTTTTGCCTCGGTACGAAAGTACTGCTTTAAACTGTTTGAATTGATGAGCCCATCTTTAGCTCCAAAGATGGCAAAGGCTAAATCATCGGTTTTATCAATAAAGGGATATCTAGATTTGATTTCGGAGATTGAAAGCTGTTCATAACTTAATTGGTGGCTCTGGGTACGCGCCAGCATGTCCTCTCCAGATTTTTCCTCTCCCTTTCCGAATAGCCACAGGTAACCTGTCTGATGAAACCCAATTTCGGTTTTAATCTTTTCGAAAAGTGCAATGGAGTGTCTGGAAAGTTCACGGTTAATGGGCTGCTCCCATAAATGCCTGACACCCCCCGCATTTCTTTCGGTGCTACTTAACGTGCCCTCTAGATCGGGATCTACCACATGCAAATCGGTGAGTCCTTTTCTGGAAAGTTCATACGCAATGGCACTGCCTATGATCCCCGCACCAATAATGATCCCTGTAGCCTTCATCGAATCAGTCTAGCGGAAAAGAGAGGTTCCCGAAAGAGGCTCTTGAAAAGAAAAGTTTTTTTTGCCAGATTTTTATTTTCCCATTACAATAAAAACCTATGAAAAAACTAATGCTAATCATCCCTTTTTTATTCCTAGGCTGTACTAAATTTAAATTAATAGAAAGTACAGCTCCCGTAATTCAAAGCCCGACAGAGATCGTTAAGCTATTTGTTCAGCTCTCTGCCTCTGCAAAAAGCCCTGGAGACAAGCGGCGATTGATAGAGGCTTCAGGAGGCGATTTTAAACGAGCCTTTGAGCGGATGTCGGATGAAGAGTTTAAACTTACCTATCTTAATGGGCAGATTAAAATCGAGAACATCAATGTTCTCGATAGTGTTATCGAGGTGGACAAGGCTAAGGTTAGATATCAAGTCTCGCTGGAAAATAAACAGGGGACAGAGACCACGCTCGAAACCAATGAGCGAGAGGTCGAACTACGTAAAGGGGACTCGGGCTGGCTTATCGAAGCTATTCGTTTAAAGGGCAGTGACAAGATTGCGTTCACTCGTGGGATGATGTTTTAATTTCGCCACAGGTACTAAGCATAAAGTAAAGTGAGCGTTCAATGAGTGTAGTGGAATATTCACAACTATCTTCAGTAGGAAAAAAAATAGAATACGCCTCTAGTGTACTTTTGAAACAGCAGGACATTAAGCCCTATTTAGATTGCATGGGAAGTGTGTTTGCCGATACGGTTCATTACATCGATCCTGTTCATGAAATTCGCGGAAAAGTAGCTGTTCTTGCCATGCTGGAAAAGTATGTACCGAGAGTGAGAACTGAACCCTTTCAATTTTCACTGGTTCATGATGGAGAGACCCTTGTTATTTGGAGGTGGGTGCTTAATATGAAAATTAAGTTCACCCCGTTTCGATTTACTATTCATGGTCTAGTTCACGCAGAGATTGAGATGGGGAAAATTATTTACCAAAGAGAGTATTATGACCCCATGGAATCTATAGGTGTCATTCCTGTCGTAGGATTTCTTTATAAGTTGGCGTTGAAAATGGGCTAAATAAAAATATGTTTTTGTTAAAAAAAATAATTTTTAAAATTATGGAATTGGGATTAGGGCTCAGGACCTGTTTTAATCTAGAGACTAAAAATCCCATCTTTATTAATTTTAAGCTGACACCGAATGAAATTGAAGAGGTAAAAAAAGCGCTGCCCTCCAACTTTCGTTTAATGCCTATTCGTTTTATGGCCGATGACCAGGCTCCGGAATATTGGATTAGCTACAATTTTTACGAGCTGCGATATCCAAAACCGGAACTGGCAGCTATTAAAAAATCTAGATTAGAGATAAATACATTTGTTCAGGATGCGAATGGACGAAAGGGTGTTTTTGTTTTTTGTGATTCCCCTTTTGTTTCTAAAGAAACTCAAAGAACTCCCCTCGGAGTCGTTTGTGATTTTGCAGAGTGGCTTGTCACTAAAATTTATGCTTGCGGACAGCTCCTGCCCTTGCAGTATCAATTATCGGACAAACTAAAATTATCTCTACTAGCTAAAGGACACCGCTTTGAACTTGAAACCGAGGCTCCCTATCTGACAGAGACTAATGGAATTAAATTTTCTAGCGATTATTGTTTGTATAACGACATCTCTTTTTTTAACAAAGGGAAAACATTCGATTTTGTAAATGTGAATAGCTCTTTTTATAATGCGGAATTTGTTTCGGTGCCTACAGAAAAACTTGAAACTATTTGTGAGGGGCCTTTTTTTAAACGTAGACCAGATTCCATTCATATTCATCGAGGTGAGATCTCCTACCTTGTAAATTCAATGAATCCTTGGGTGCGATTGGAAACCACCCATGTCTAAAATATCCTCTCTTTTGAAGTTTTATTTGAGCCTCATGGCCCTCATGATTATTTTGGGTCTACTGTTTCCTGTGGCCTTTAAGGCCGCCTTTTCGAGGCCAGAACTTTATCTCCATGCTAAATTTTTTCATATTCTCTCGGTCACATTAGTATTTGCTAACGCGGTCATCGGAACTCTTTGGGAGACTCGCGGGCTATTATCAAGAAGGGCCGATATTGTTCGCTACACCTATCAAACTGTCACCTGGATGGACTCAGTATTTACGGCCCCGTTGATTGTGGTGAGTGTTCTCTCCGGTATTTTAATGGGCACCAATTTGGGGGGAGTGTGGAGCTTGGGTTGGTTGAGTATTGCCTTTGTTCTATTTTTATTTTCGGGTGTTATTTGGGTGGTTTTAGATATTCCTACACAGCAT
>JABMMY010000105.1 GCA_013205415.1 Deltaproteobacteria bacterium | reverse complement strand
GATTTGAGGCCCTCAAAAAGCTGGGACTAGTTGAGGCTATTCTATGTGTTTTATCCTATTTTAAGGTGCAGCTCTTCCCCATAACCGATCCCAAAAATTTCAAAGATTGGGTAACGAACCAGTTCGGAGGACGGTTGTTCAATATTTTTTTTAAGACATATACTGAAAAGGTCTGGGGAATGAAGTGTGAAGAGATTTCAGCCGATTGGGCATCACAAAGAATTCAAGGTTTGTCTCTAGGAAAAGCGATTATCAATTCTATTCTCCCTCAAAAAAAGAATTCAAAATTAACAGACGTCGGACCCAAAACCTTAATCAACTATTTTTTCTATCCTCGCAAAGGGCCAGGAATGATGTGGGAAACCGCAGCTGCAAAAATATTAGTCCAAGGCGGTGAAGTATTGATGGGGCATCAAGCGAAAAAAATTATTTTTAATAGGGATTTACTAAACTGGAAAATAATTGCAGAAAATAAATCGGGTGCTTTGAAAGAGTTTACTGCAAGTCACCTAATTAGTTCTTGCCCTCTGCGAGAACTAATAAATAATTTAACCCCCGAAGTAAATTTTAGGGTTTCTGAGTCGGCTAACTCTCTTCGCTATAGAGATTTTATTTGTGTCTCAGTAATGCTGAAAAATTTTAAAGGTTTTAAAGATAATTGGATATACATTCATGATCCGTCAGTTAAGGTCGGCAGAATTCAAAACTTTAAATCGTGGTCACCCGAAATGACTCCAGGCCCCGAGTTTGACTGTTTGGGTCTTGAATACTTCTGTTTTGAATCGGATGGACTTTGGAATCTTAGCGATAACGAGCTTGGTACCTTAGCAATCGGTGAACTAGTTAAATTGAAATTAATCGACCCACAGTGCGTGATTGATACCTTTGTGGTTCGCCAGAAAAAAGCCTATCCAATATATGATGATACTTACAATCAATCGGTGAAGATGATCCGTAATGAACTTGAAGAAAAGTTTTCAACTCTTCACACCATTGGAAGAAATGGCATGCACCGTTATAATAATCAAGACCATGCGATGATGACCGCCATGCTAACGGTAAAAAATATATTATCGAATAAAAAGGTATTTGATGTCTGGAAAATAAATCAAGATGCTCAATACATTGAAGTGATTAATAACAAAGAAAATGTCATCGATTTTCCAATGCTTCCACAAAAGGTGGCCTAAGCCACCGTTAACTATTCTTTCTCATCCCTACTGGTAACAAAGGCTATCCAGAACCCTCAAGGAGAAGGATTTTGCTTGACGCAGCCCACAAAAACACCCATCGCATCTCCTAAAACAGATTTTTCTAAGAAACAATTTTAAAAATAACTGCGCATTAATTGCAGTGCTATATCTTTTTTCTAGCGAGTCTATCTGCTTATAAAAAAAGGCTAATTTAGGTATCTATGTATTTATCTGTTGCGAAGAGTCAGTTTTTGCTGACACTACTAGTCGTTACTTTTTACTCAACTAATCTTAGCCCGCGTCGAATGGTACTTTGTCTGGAGAAGGTTTCTTAAGTAATTTCACTTTAAGAAATCTAAGCAGGCAAAGGCCAAATGGATCGGCCGAATGTTTTTCAAGAAGACGAAAAACAAACTTCAAGGAAAGAGGTGATAAATGATTTTATAGGAGGATAGCAAAATGGGTTTAACAATTAATACCAATGAAGTGTCCCTTGCTGCACAAAGACATTTAGATGTTACCAATAACCGCTTTAAAGGCACTATCCAGAGATTGGCTAGTGGTTCCAGAATCGTTCAGGCCTCTGATGATCCTGCAGGTCTCGCCATTTCCGATAATTTAAATGCCACCATTCGAAGTTTAGGGGCTGCCACACGAAATGCCCAAGATGGAATTTCACTCATCCAGGTTTATGAGGGTGGAACCAACGAAATTAATAACATGCTTGTGAGAGTCAGAGAACTCTCAATGCAGGCTGCCTCTGATACTATTGGGGATAGAGAAAGAGGAATGTTAGATAATGAAGTTCAACAACTCAAAGAAGAGATGAATCGTGTGGCTCGCTCTACTAAATTTGGTGGAAGAGAACTTCTTTCAGGAGAAGGAAATAATATCGAATTCCAAGTAGGGACTAATAATGAAGCTGAGGTGGACCGTATTGAATTTAATCCTGGTGATACGGATCTACGAAATCAGGCTTTAGGTGTAGCCAATATCAGCGTTCTAGACAAAGAAAGTGCTAGAGATAATTTAGATGTCTTAGATGAAGCACTTCTTAAGGTGAATGAAATCAGAGCCCGAGTGGGATCTGCCCAGACACGACTTAATACTGTAGTCTCATCGCAGCAAATATTTGCTGAAAACTTAACGGCCGCACGCTCACGCATCAAAGACGCAGATATTGCCCAAGAAAGCTCAAACTTAGCTAAAGACACCATCTTAAGACAAGCAGGGGTGGCTGTTTTGGCACAGGCTAATCAAACTCCAGCACTAGCACTGTCTTTATTGCGCGCTTAAAATATTGGGCTGCAAAAGTATTTTTTAAGACCGATTTATTTTGGAATGCGTGTCAATTATAGGAGAGTGATATCATTATTTAACTCAGTAAAATATTATGACTCCTTCAAACAATCCAAAATACGAACCGATGTTAATCCCCATTTCTGATCCGGGGGCTTATCTCTATCAAGCGCCTCATCAACTACAAATTTTAGTTGATAGACAATTGGTGGTTATTTTTTGTTTAGAAAATACAGGCGCTACAGGCGTGGTTCTATTTAATCCAGAACGCTCTATTAAAGATCTACTTTCCGAACTAGAAATTCTTCACTTGAAGATAAAATCTAAGCTCACATTAAAAACAAATCAAATTACTATCAAACTTTTCGGACTTTCTGCAGGCCCCAGAAATCTTCTCTCTGCTATTGAACAATGGTCTACCAGTATCGGGATTAAAATTATAGTCGTGGAAGTGGGACAACGAACCATTCAAAATATTCTAGTTGATTGTGGAACGGCAAGAGTAGGTGTTAGCTATGGAAAATCAAAGGACTTTGGAAAACTAATCTTTGTTTCTGAAGGCACTGCAAGAACTCGAATTCCTCTTTCAGAAGTTCATAATAACATCTTGATTCTAACTAATAACGCTATCCAACGTCAGTTGACCAGAGCTGCTATTGAAGAATATCCTGCGTGGTCAGCTATTAGCGTCGATAACATATCAAAATTTATTCAATCTAAACCCTGGGAAAAAAACTCTTGGTCGGTTATTTTATGCTTTGCAGATCTTGAAAAACAGGAGGGCCTAGATAAATTTTTAAAAAATATTAGACAGTTTCGATCCTCCACACAAATTCGATGGGTAGGTTCCCGGTTGCCAGATTACAGTAGGGAAATTCCAGAATTGAAACTCTTGCCTCCTATGACCTATGAACTCTTGCCAGATTTCAAGAAAATGTTAAAGACAGCCGTGTTTGAAGCTGCTCTTGCGATGAATTTAGAGCCAATTAAAATAACCTCTAAAAAAAGGTCTTAATCTCAAATCTTCTGGCGTAACTTTTTTTACCAAGGTGCAGATAAATACCTCACCGAGCTTTAAAGTCGTTCACTATCATTTTTGATAGTCATACCTACAATAAATTATAGGCCTACCTACAATTTGCAGAAGACAGTGGGCTCGTGGGAGTTAGCCCTAAGATTAATGATGCGGGGGCATAGGAAAGAATGCGCTGGTGCGTTGGGAATAGCTATTATAGCCCTCGGTTTTTTTTTGTAATGATTTTTCTAAAAGAGCAACTCCGGAAACCTTTAATAATAAAAAAGACATAAGTAGGGGGCTTATTATGCTCCATTCATAGCCTGCTCCCAAGGCGAGTAGGTAAAAACCCCACCACACCAAAAAGTCTCCAAAGTAATTCGGATGACGAGAATATCGCCAGAGTCCCTTGTCAAAAACCTTTCCCTTATTGGCAACGTCAGACTTAAAACGAGACAGCTGAAAATCGCCGACCGACTCAAAAATAAACCCTGTTAAAAAAATAAGCATCCCAAATAGATCAATGGCGTTTAAATCTTGAGTGGATCCCAAAGCGAGTTGCAGGGGCAATGAAACTATTAATAGAATGACCCCTTGAAGCCAAAAAACTGAAAACAAACTCACCATAGCGAAGTGGGTTCCCATGTTAACTCGCATGGCCTGATACCTAAAATCCTCTGGTTTGCCTGCATTTCTAAATGCCAAATAGAGAGAGAGCCGACAGCCCCATAGGGTGACCGCTCCTAAAACAATCGAGCCTCTTACAGAGAGGTGGCCCAGATATAAAAAACCGAACCATCCAAGAATCACAAAACCCATTCCCCAGAAAAGATCTATAATGCTGACATTTTTTATTTTTACACTCAAAACCCACAATGAAAAAAGTAAACCTAAAATCAGCAATGTATTATTTATCAAGATAGAAAAATTCATAGGTTATTTGTCTCAGTGGAATTAAAGGGAGTCAAGTTCACACAGGATAAAAAAGGTAACTAAACATTGTACACTTAGTAATTAAAAAACAGATTGAAAAAAAGGAACCAGCACCTCTCAAGGAATACAGCGGGAACTAGGCCTGTAGATAGCGATAAGCGAAAGGAATAGCTTTTGCACCTCTCTTCCTATGGAGACATTATGAAAATGAAACTAAATTTGAATACTAGTGGTGCTCACCTTATCGCTTTAGTTTTTATCATGGGCTCCTCCCAGTTACTTCTGGCTGAAGTTGCCGAATTTACTTTGAGTGAAAAACTTTTAAACCAACTTGAGTTTTCTAGCAGCAAAACCGAGCCCTTTATCAAGGATGGAAGAAGGGTCGAGCCCAATATTACCATTAAGGTCACTCCTCAAATTGAAAATTCCTCTGCCGACGGTCGGGTTAATTTAAATGTTGCCTTAACTGGCACATCAACAAGTCGTAGTTCGACTCCAGTAGGGCGCCGCCACTCTGTTCAGGCTACTGTTGACACCGATATCGATGCCAGTTTTAAACAGGAAATAATGCTGGGGCAGGATAAAACTCAGGTAGGCCGTTTCCATTCAGAGATCAAGCTAACTCCCACCCGAATCTCGGTTGATAATAATTTTAAATTACTGCGTCGCTTTGTAAATCGAAAGGCCGCTGAAAAAGCTCCCAACCAGGTTGCAGGAGAACTTCCCAAAGAGCGAACCGACTTGCGTGATGAAGTGAAGGGCGAGGTCGACAGGGGAACCAGACAGGCCAAGGAATGGGTAGAGTCCACTTTAGAAACGTTAGGGACGGTATTTGCCGAGGGCGATAAACTGCCCTTTCAAGCTAAACTATCCACCGAAACAGGAAAAGAAGGAAAGCTTAAATTAGTGGTTTCAGACAAACTAAAAGCTCAACAAAGAGATCCCAAGCCCGAATTTGAAAACAAGGATCAGTTGATGGCAACTGGAGTGTTTCATCAAGATCTACTTACCCAAACTATAGCAGCGGAAATAGCAGGAAAAGAACTAAAGCTATCGCAACTCAGAAAAATATTATGCAGTCCCAAAATTTCTAAACTCATTAATTTTTGTGACACCCACAAGATCGATTCTCCTCCGGGGCTATCTCTTGTTTTTGACAAGGTGAATCCCATAGTATTTGTTTTCGATAAGGACAGAGTGACCTTAAAGTTGAATGCCGTTTATCGTTCGGACGATGCGAAAGTTGAAGTTCCTAATTTCCAACTATTAAATACCCCTGAAAAAACCATACCTCTGTTTGAAAGTATTCCTTACCAGATTGAGGTAAGTTATCAATTAAAGGACGGAGTTGCTAAACTAGATAAAATGAATGTCTCTGAAAGTGATATTTCGACCTCAGCTCCTGGGATTCTCAGCAATCTTCTGGGAATTCATAATTCTAATTCATCTGTCGATAAAAAACGCCCTTTAGCAGGAGCTCTATTAAATCCGGTTATTAAGGGACAAATACATACAGAGTTAAAGAAACTATTGGCGCCGGAGATTATATTTAACTCGGTCTCTGTTCCTACTAAGGTAAAAAACCTAAAGAACGGAAATGAAAAAGATTTAGAAATAACAGAGGCCGGAAGTCTTTTGCCAATTGAAGTAAAGGCGGACCGAGGATGGTTAGCTATTGGAAATACCTTTTGTAATAGTCATAATAAACCTTTTGGCGTGGTATTTGGCCCTGGGGCTACGATTACCAGTGTCGACGATAACAGTCCAGCGGCTCTCACTGGATTTAAGCCGGGTGATAAGATTGAAAGTTTTGGGGAACCCGAACAGAGAGCCACCCGTGTTTTCGATAATACCGATTCTTTTATTAGTTTTATCAAGGAAAAGGCGGCTTATAAAACATCTAAGGACCGTAAAATAAACGTGTCAGGAAAAGATGCTCAAGGAAACTCATTTCAGAAGACCGTTTTTTTATGTCCCTCCCAATTAGATCATCTAGCAGAAACGACTAAGGGACTCAGTCGGTTTAAAAAACCCTAGAAATAAACCACCTGCCCCTGACTAGCGCTTAAAAAAAATGGCTGGAGTACCGCCTGGGCCTAGCTAAAACCAAAACATAACCATTTAAATTTATTAATTATTCTGGATAGTTAAAGGGGCGCCGTTTTTGGCGCTTTGCTCGGATCCCTATCAGCAATAAAAAAACAAAAAAACTAAGATTTGTCAGTGGATTTTATACTGTTTAAGTAGTAATCCTTGTTAACTAAGGTTTAAAAATAGGGATCAAGTTGGGGGTACGATGAGTCTAGTCCATTTTTTAGTTGGGATAACTTTATTATTTAGTTTTCAAGTAGTCGGAGCTACAAGTATTACGACTCTTGCAGAGGCTAGAGCTAGCTTAGTAGTTCCTAGTTATACCGCAGCCGAGCGTCAGACCTTAGCGGATCAGGCCTATCTCTTTATCAGTCAATTGTATGTTCATCGCGATATTAAAATAAAAGATTTTGGAAAAAAGGCAGACCCTTTAAATAAACTGCGAGCGATTAAAAAATATGCGACCCATTTTTCAAATGAAGAACTTCATCAACGAATCTCTGGTGTTTTTACTCAGCTACACGATCTTCATACCAACTACATCGCGCCTAAGCCTCTGTCTTGTGCCGCTACTTTCATTCCATTGAGATTTGAATCTGTTCTTGATGGAGAACAATCAAGCGTCCTCGTTTCAGCCAAATTAGCTTTGCAAGCCCAATCGATTGAGGGGATTGAAGTGGGTGACCAATTGCTTTCAATCAATGGAAAATCTGTTGAAAAAGTTTTGAGAAGGCTTGGAAAGATATCGGGTGGGGCAAATCCAGAGGCGATGAGAGTTCGCGCGATTGAAATGTTAAGCTTAAGAAGTTTAAGTACCCAAAAAGTTCCACAGGAAGATTCTTTGGTTTTAAAATTCCAAAGGAAAGATCAGCGAATTGAAAAAACAGTTCCGTGGTTTGCTTACAGAAATTTAGAATGTGAAGGGATAAACTCAAAAGAAGAGGCTCCTGTTAGTTTTAGAAGAAGTTTTAATATTTTTGAGGATGAGTTTCAGAAGAAATACAACCGAATATTTGGAAATCCTAGACTAGTTAATAAATCTAGTAGATGGGCTGCTGAGAGTATTTTAGATGAAGTTTTTGAGGTCGCCACAATAAATACCAAAGCGGGTGTGGTGGGCTATGTACAGTTAAAAGGCTTTTCCTGGGATAATCAGAATTTAGATATATCGACTGTGGTAGAGGGCTTTCGTCGAGTCATTGAAAATCGACTTTCTAATGCTATCGGCTTAGTCATCGACGTGCGTGGAAACCCAGGAGGGTATATTGTTTTTGCTGAAAAAGTGATTCAGCTGTTTTCACACAAAGAGGTAGAGCCCACTAAAGTTCAAATGCTTGCTAATGCTTTAAACGAAAGTATTTTTCTGAAATCTAATGGCGAGGATAATCGTTGGTCTACTGCTATTTCGACCGCAATGAAGGCGAATCATAAAATGATAGTTCCCATGACTATTACCCCTTCATCCGAAGCTAATAGTTTAGGACAGATTTGGTTTCGTCCGGTAGTTGTTCTTACAGATGCCTCCTGTTTCTCTGCTTGTGATTTGTTTGCAGCTGGAATGCAGGACAACGATGCCGCTGTCGTAATTGGTGTTCATAAGACCACGGGTGCGGGTGGGGCTAATGTAATGGAGCATAGAATATTTCGTCAGATCATGGGAGATACCCATAATCCTTTCGAAACCCTTCCGTTTTCACAAAACATGAGAGTTTCTTGGCGGCAATCTATTCGTGCTGGAAAAAATGAGGGGGTTTTAATTGAAGATGCCGGAGTGAAATCGGATATTGTCGTCCCCTTGAGACCCACAGATATTTCTGGCGAATCTAAGGAATTGATGACGGCGATTAATGATATTATTGCTGGACTCCAATTGAATTATAAGAGCGGTTTAACTGTGCGTCAGGGTAGTTCCATTCTTCTTGCTAATGGGCAAGAGGCTAAGTGGACTGAACGTATTTATGGCGTCGATGCTATCGATCTGTTTCTTGAAAAAACAAAGGTTTCCACTGTTGAATTGAAAAGCTCTAGTTCTCCAGAAGAGGTTCCTTTTGTAATTCCGGGTCTAAATAAGGACTGGAGCGATCAGCCAGTAACTCTGATTGGAAAAAAAGATGGCAAACAGGTGTTTAGAGTGGTCAGAGAATTAACTTGGCGTGGAGATT
>JABMMY010000104.1 GCA_013205415.1 Deltaproteobacteria bacterium | reverse complement strand
GATTGGGGATTGGGGATTGGGGATTGGGGATTGGATAGGGTCATATAGAGAACCTCTTTTGCCTCCTAATTATAAAAGTATTAAAATTAAGAGGCCACAGAAAAGTGGAGTAGAACAAATTTTTTTGAGATTATCTTGTCGCGACGCATCTGAGGTATCATTACTATGCATAGTTCATTACCCTTCATGACTAAGTCGGTAGGAGATAACGTGTCGTTAATTCTATTAAATGATTTCAAACTTCAATGGAAGGCTATCCGTGAGGATTTTTTACAATCGGTCGACCGCGTAGGAGAAAGTGGCTATTTAATTTTAGGGTCAGAGGTTCAATTATTTGAATCCGATTTATCGAGGTATTGGGGACTTAATTATGCTGTGGGATGTGCTAGTGGGCTCGATGCTATTGAGATAGGCCTTCGGACCCTTAACTTGAAACTTGGTGAAAAGGTCATAACCACCCCATTAAGTGCTTTTGCGACCACACTCGCAATTCTTCGGGCTGGCGGAATTCCTGTTTTCTGCGATGTGGATGACAGTGGCCTATTAGATTTGGAATTAGTTGAGAACATTCTCTTTGAAAATCAAGATATTAAATTTTTACTCCCAGTTCATTTATATGGTCAGGCACTTAATTTAAAAAAACTACAAAGACTTAAAGAGGTTTATTCTTTAAATATTTTAGAGGATTGTGCCCAAGCCATTGGCAGTAAAAGCTTTGGCAAACCTACAGGGTCTGTAGGGCAAGTGGCTGCAACTAGCTTCTATCCCACAAAAAATTTGGGGTGTTATGGTGATGGGGGCGCTCTTTTAACAAATACAAAAGAGATTGCCGATGCCGCAAAGTGTATTCGCGATTATGGGCAAACTCAGAAATATACACATTCTGTATTTGGACTTAATAGTCGCTTAGACGAATTGCAGGCCGCAGTCTTGAGAACAGCTTTATTACCTAGATTAGCCGAGTGGTCAGAAACTAGAAAACAGATCGCGGCCTATTATCAAAAATATATTTCTAGCTCTCATATTAAATTACTACCCACCCCGGAAGGGACAGAGTCGAGTTGGCATCTGTTTCCTATTGAAGTGATTTCTCACAGAGAGAACTTAATGAACTATTTAAGAAATAGTAATATTTCAAGCGGAATTCATTACCCTGGCTTAATTCCAGATCAACCGATTTTTAATACCGAGAGTTCTCAGTATCGCTTTGAGATTAAAACAGAGTTAACAAGGGCACATCGTTTCACAAGAACACAGCTGTCTTTGCCAATTCATCCTTTTTTAAAAGAAGAGGAAATCAGAAAAATAGTTAATGTTTGTAACTCTTGGAAGCCATGAAATGTATTCATTAATTATTCCAATCTATAAAAATGAAGAATGTATTACAGATTTGATTGAAACTTGCCATTGGATTAAGGCGCAGGTCGGTAAGCCCATTGAGTTTGTTTTTGTGATTGATGGAAGTCCTGATAAGTCTCACTATTTACTAGAGGAACAGTTAAGATCTAAAAATTTAATTTATCGCCTTGTTGTATTATCAAAAAACTTTGGATCTTTTGCTGCCATTCGTTCTGGTTTGCAAGTGGCTAATGGACAATTTTATGCAGTAATGGCAGCTGATTTACAAGAGCCCAAGGAGCTTGTCTGCCAATTTTTTAAAACCTTAGAAGCGGATGAGTGTGATGTTGTTGTTGGCACTCGTGAGCATAGAAGTGACCCATGGTTAACTAAAATGAGTTCAAATTTATTCTGGCAGTGTTATCGATTCTTGGTTCATCGTGAAATGCCAATCGGTGGTGTAGATGTTTTTGGCTGTAATAGATTATTTAGAGATCAATTAATACTTTTGAAAGAGTCTAACTCTTCTTTAGTTGGACTTATTTATTGGTTGGGATTTCGGCGAAAAACATTGAACTACGACCGCCAAAAAAGAGGTCATGGTAAAAGTGCGTGGACGTTAAGAAAAAAAGTGAACTACATGTTAGACAGTCTTTTTTCCTTTACCGATCTGCCTATTCGAATCTTGATAATGATCGGCTTTATGGGTGTTGTTTTTTCATGTGGGCTAGGATTGGTCATTTTCATCTCAAAAATTTTTGGCCAAATTCCAGTTCCTGGATATGCTACGACAGCTATATTAATTGTATTATTTGCTAGTTTAAATTCTCTGGGTCTTGGGATCGTAGGAATGTATGTGTGGCGGGCTTTTGAAAACACCAAAAGCAGACCTGAATTCTTAATAATGAAAAATCAAAGAGGTGACTAATGGATTATTTTATTCATCCCCAGGGAATTTGTGAATCGGTAAAAATAGGCTCAGGAACGAGAATCTGGGCGTTCACCCATATATTACCTGGTTCAAAAATTGGGCAGGATTGCAATATTTGTGATTTTGTTTTTATAGAGAATGATGTCACTGTTGGCGATAGAGTTACTATCAAATCTGGCGTCCAGTTATGGGATGGCGTGACTCTAGAAAATGATGTGTTTATTGGTCCTAATGTGACATTTACAAATGATAAATATCCTAGAAGTAAGGTTTATCCTCAATCTTTTTTGAGAACTACAATCTCATCGGGGGCCTCTATCGGTGCTAATGCAACTATTTTACCTGGAATCACTATCCATAAAAATGCCATGGTAGGTGCGGGAGCGGTAGTTACAAAAAATGTTCCTCCCAATGCAAAGGTCATGGGAAATCCGGCAAGAATAGTCGGCTATAGCAATTCAAAGACTCGATTGAAATCATTAAAACCCTCCTCCTCATCTGAACTCAGATTAATTGGGAAAACTGAAGTAGCGGGTGTTAAGGTTCAAGAGTTGCCTTTAGTGTCCGATATTCGTGGCGATCTTTCTGTGGGAGAATTTGGTAAGTCGATTCCTTTTGAGGCGAAGCGATATTTTTTGGTTTTTAATATTCCTGGAAAAGATGTGAGGGGAGAGCATGCCCATAGAATCTGCGAACAATACCTCATCTGTGTCAAAGGATCACTAAATGTAATGGTTGATGATGGAGTCAATAGAGAGGAGTACCATTTAAACTCGCCCAATATAGGTCTTTATCTTCCTCCAATGGTTTGGAGCGTCCAATATCAATACAGTCGGGATGCTGTCTTACTCGTATTTGCCTCTCATTATTATGATCCCGCCGATTATATTCGGGACTATGACGATTTTTTAATGGAAGTTACACAAGATGAAGATAGAAGGGCGGGTTAATATTTAAAGCTTACCCCTCTCCGCCATTGCCACACACCTACACTCGCTAAAGCACTTGTTAAAATTAGAGAGGCTCCCAGCCATTGGAGAGGTGACAGGGTTTCTCCTAATAATAGGTAGGCAAATAGAGCAGCAAAGGGCGACTCTAAAATAAAAAGCATACTTACCGTTGAAGAGGGTAGCACCTTTTGTGTTCTTACTTGAATTAAAAAAGCTAAAAGTGTGGAAAGAAAAGAGAGCATTAAGATAGAGAGAATAATTTTAGGGGTGAGGGGTAAAACAGGAAACGATTCAAAGATAAGGGCCAGTAGAAATGGAATGATTCCAGCCCAAAATGTTTGAAAGACATTAAAAACAAATGCTGAGGTTATTTTGGGTGATATTTTTTCTAATAAAACAATTTGAACCGTCGCTACCAATGCACAAATGAGTGTTAAAAGATCTCCACGATTCCATTCATTCGATCTAAAATTACAAATTAGAAAGGTTCCTAAGAGAGCAAAAAATACATAGATTAGATG
>JABMMY010000103.1 GCA_013205415.1 Deltaproteobacteria bacterium | reverse complement strand
CCTTTAGATTGTTCATTTTCCATACGTAATAATACCGTGCGTTAGCAAAAAAAGCCAGCTTAGGATTGCCTCTTTTCCTACTTATTCACTTCACATTTACTTCATTGTCGCGGCTGTGTAAGTTTCTTTTTTCAATATCTACATTTGAGAAAGAGATTATGAATCAAGTTGTCACCGCCCCCCCAAGAGTTCGCATTGCCCCAAGCCCTACCGGAGATCCCCATATTGGAACCGCTTACATTGCCCTGTTCAATTATGTATTTGCTAAAAAACATGGTGGAAAATTCATAATTAGAATTGAAGACACCGATAGAAATCGATATCGCCCTGAAAGCGAAGCGATGATTCTAGATGCGATTAAGTGGTTTGGCATCGAGTGGGATGAGGGTCCCGATATCGGTGGCCCGTATGGGCCCTATAAACAAAGTGAACGTCTCCCTCTTTATCTAGAGGCAGCCAAAGAACTCATTGAAAAAAACCATGCCTATCGATGTTTTTGTACCGTGGCTAGATTAGAAAAATTAAGAGAGGTTCAAACAGCCAATAAACTGCCTCCAGGGTATGACCGTCATTGTCGAGCTCTTTCCTTAGAAGAGGCCGAAAAAAAACTAGCCGCAGGCGAAAAATTTACTATCAGATTTAAGGTTCCTACTTCAGGTGTGACCTCATTTAATGATCAAATTCGAGGAAAGGTAGAATTTGAAAATGCACGTTTAGATGATCTGGTGTTGCTCAAGGCCGATGGCTATCCCACCTATCATTTAGCCAGTGTTGTCGATGATAACGCCATGAAAATAACCCATGTAATCCGTGGAGAGGAATGGGTGTCCTCTACCCCCAAGCATGTGTTGCTTTATGAAGCTTTTGGTTGGACAGCTCCGTTATTTACCCATTTAAATTTACTTAGAAACACCGATAAATCTAAAATTTCAAAGAGAAAAAATCCTACAAGTATTCTTTACTATCGTCGTAAAGGTATTCTACCTAAGGCACTAAGAAACTTCTTAGCCCTAATGGGTTGGAGTTTAGGGGGGGATCAAGAAATTTTTTCCACCGAAACTATGATTGAAAACTTTACCTGGGAAAGATTTTCGCTAGGGGGACCTGTTTTTGATCTCCAAAAACTTCTTTGGATGAATGGTCAGTATTTAAAGCAACTCCCTGACGAAGCCTGGGTCGCAATGATTCGTGACCAAGTTTTTACAGAGGAATACCTGAAACAGATCGTTCCCCTTATCAAAGAGCGCGTGCAGGCCTTAGAAGAGTTTATTCCTAATGCCGATTTCTTTTTTACCGGTGATTTGAAATATGAGGGCACCTCGATCCTTCCCAAAGGATTTGCAGCAAAGGTGGTCGCAAAATGGTTTTCCGATATTCTAGAGTCCTTTGAGACCTTAGATGAGTGGTCGGTTCCAAAGATAAAGGCGGTTATCGAAACTTTTGTAGCGCAAAATGGATTGAAAACTAAAGATATTTTTATGCCTATGCGAATTGCCGTTTCTGGAACACCCGTTTCTCCCCCTCTTTTTGAGACAATTCAGGTATTGGGAAAGGAGATGGTAAGACGCAGAATGCGACTAGCCATGGACTATTTGAAAACCTTAAAAGAACCCATAGCGCAAAACACCGAGGCTAGCCCATCTTAAAAAGATAGCAATTTTGGCTTTTCACTAATAGACGGGATTTAAGGACGGTGTTATAAAATAAGAAATCTTTTTAGAGGTGAAATGTGCAATCTAACTTTGACCTGTCTAAACATAATATATCTGTCGACACCATTTTCCGAAATGTGGCTCCTGCCAAACTTTATGAAGAGGCTTTAAAGAATGAAAAAGGTTCTGCCATCTCCTCCACAGGGGCCTTGATCGTTTCTTCTGGAGAAAAAACGGGCCGTAGTCCAAAGGACAAGCGAATTGTAGACCACCCAGAAAGTAACAAAAATATTTGGTGGGGTGATGTTAATATTAAGATCGATTCCGAAGTGTTTAAGATCAATAGAGAACGCGCCGTTGATTATCTGAACACCTGTCCTCAACTTTTTGTAGTAGATGGTTACGCCGGTTGGGATCCTAAATACCGATTAAAAGTACGGGTCATTTGTTCCAGAGCCTATCACGCCCTTTTTATGCACAACATGCTTATCCGTCCTACACCAGACCAACTCACAAAGTTTGGCGAGCCCGATTTCGTTATCTTTAACGCGGGTAAATTTCCAGCAAATCGTTACACGCGAAATATGACATCCAAAACCAGTATCGACTTAAGTTTTGAAGATAAAGAGCTTGTTATTTTAGGAACCCAGTATGCCGGAGAGATGAAAAAAGGTGTTTTTAGCGTCATGAATTACTTGATGCCGAAACAGGACATTCTTTCAATGCATTGCTCGGCTACGCTTGGAACTAAGGGTGATACCACTCTGTACTTTGGATTATCTGGAACAGGAAAAACAACTCTCTCAGCCGACCCCAAACGCAAGTTAATAGGAGATGACGAACATTGCTGGAGTCATGATGGTATTTTTAATATCGAAGGTGGTTGCTATGCTAAGTGCATTAGTCTTTCAGCAGAAAAGGAACCTGAGATTTATAATTCAATTCGTTTTGGAACCGTTTTAGAAAATGTCATCTATGATGAAAGTGACAGAAAAGTAAATTATGAGAGTGCAGAATTAACAGAAAATACGCGAGCCTCCTATCCGATTGAGTATATTCCTAATGCAGAAATTCCCTGCTTAGGGGGGCATCCTCAAAATATTATCTTTTTAACCTGTGATGCTTTTGGTGTCTTACCGCCGGTAAGCCGACTCACGCCCACGCAGGCCATGTATCACTTTATAAGTGGTTACACCGCCAAGGTAGCAGGAACTGAAATGGGTGTGACCGAGCCACAGGCTACCTTCTCTGCCTGTTTTGGCGCCGCCTTCATGGTTTGGCATCCCTCAAAATATGCGGAACTATTAGCAAAAAAAATTCGCGATAATAATACTAAGGTTTGGTTGATTAATACAGGGTGGACAGGCGGTAGTTACGGAGTGGGGCAAAGATTCTCATTAAAATATACTAGAGCCATTGTAGATGCGATTAATAGTAACCAATTATGTGATATTGCTACTATTGAAGACAAAACTTTTGCCTTCCATGTTCCCACTAAATGCCCAGGAGTTCCTGATAACATCATGATTCCAAAAAATGCATGGAAAGATGGAGCTGCTTACGAAAAAACTTCGGCTCATTTAGCTGAACTTTTCAAAAAGAACTTCAAAAAATATGCAGATGGAGCCTCCAAAGAAATTTGCGAGGCGGGTCCCAAATAGTAAACAACCTGTTTACTTTTTATAAAGCCCATTGCGCTGAATATAATCTAGTAATTCAGGATCAAGTTCCGTTCTTTTAATTTGAGTGTGGGTTCGTATTTTATTTCGAATGTCTGTAGAGCTTAAAGCAAGACCCTTATCTGCTCCTATTATGGTAACCACCTTTTTTAAATTTTCTGGAATAGTAATGGATTCAGTATGACCCTCTCTCGGTGACACTAGATAAATACGATTCGAATCCGGTAAAATTTCTCCTTGCCTTATTAATTTCTCAAAAGAATCCTGTCCAATGACTTGGTACAGTTTTTTTGTTCCATAAATTTGTCCGACTCGTTCAAAAAAGGGATCTCTTCCAAACTGGTCGATCAAATCGACTGAATTTTTAATATAAAGATTAAGACCCTCCTCTTTTTTAATACGAATAGCAGCCATTTGAATTCTATGTTGAGATTGCGTTGCATTAGGCTTTTCAATTGAGTTGAGATTTGGAACTATTAATACCTCGTCTAATCCTTCAGCCTCTAGCGCCATCTTGGCCACCTTAATGTGCCCTTCATGAATAGGATCAAAGGTCCCGAAGTACACGCCCACTTTAGGCTTATATTCTCTCATCGTATTACTCATCAGCTGCCCAATGGTATTTCTGGCACCCAATTCGTAATTAGAAATTCGTCCCGAAAGCGAAATAGTTCCTACGCGAATGTCTCCGCCCGGAGGCACCAATCCATAATCATGCCTTTTACTAAGATCAATTCCTGCTGCAGGAAGATAATGAACCCACGATTCACCAGAGGGATGGACTCCATCAACCAAAATCTCGATATTATTTAAATTTAAATCACCCACTTTTTCATACCCTGCTAATCGATAAGCCAAGAACCTATGATGTGCATTCCAAAGATCAACCGATTTAATTTTTCCATCTTTGTGAGTGATAATATTAATTAAAATTTTATCATGTTCAAAATTCCCACCGTGATTTTCTCTAATATATTTCGCTAATCCTTCAATTTGATCCGGTTTTCTTAAGAATCTATGCCCTGGCGCTGCAATAACTTGGTCTAAAAGCAATTCAGAAATCGCTTGAAATCTTTTCTCTTTAGATTCTTTGTCATTAATTTTTTTTACCAGCAATGGAAAAGATGGCGCCTCAGTTAAGGAAAGATCGCTCAAGGGTGAAATAGCTTTCGTGTTATGCCGACTATTCTTTAAAATCTCACCTAAAAGAAATGAACAATCCACCGGTCCAGAGGCAAAAACAGGTAAGGATCCTAAAAATAGAAATAAACCTAAAAACCACAATCCTCGTCCCATAACTATGCTTCTCCCCACATTCCGAAATGAAGTTAAGCAAGCTTAGGGCCAATTGAGCTCTAATAGAATACGCATAAAAGAACTGAAATACTTAGGTTTTTGACCGAAAAGGTACCGTTCTAGAGCCTACTGTCTAGGCCTTAGTCTAAATGGCCCTAATTTTATAAAAAAAAGACTGGAACCCTTTATTAAAAGATCCCAGTCTTTACCTTATTAAAAGTAGGTACTAATAGCGTCTAGAAGGCGCTCTCGTTCCTCGGAATCGTCTTCCACCGCGAAATGCAAATTTCGGAGAGGCTTTAACTCCAGTAATAATCCGTTGGCTATCTACATCGATAGGAGTGACAAAACTTAAAGCTTGTCCTGTTTTTCCCAATCGACCTGTTCTTCCAATACGGTGGATATAATCTTCGTGAGATTCAGGAAGATCATAATTGATCACATGTTGAATATCGGTAACGTCAATCCCTCGACCTGCAAGATCGGTTGCCACCATAATTCGGTGAGTTCCTCGTCGAAACTGCTCTAAAGATTCTTTACGCTGCCACTGAGTACAGCCCCCGTGTAATCTCACCACTCGATGGCCTCTATCATAAAGCATTCTTGCTAAACGATCGGTACGGATTTGAGTACGAGCAAAAATCAAAACCTTTCCAGTTCGTTGTTCTAGTTCAGTAAGGATTAAAGTGTTTTTTCCATCCATACTGGTTTCAATAGTTTTCTGTTCAATTTGAGGCGCTGCAGTTAACTCAGTATCGATAGCAACACGAACAGGATTTTTCATGAGCTGAGTCGCAAGTCCTACTATTTCTTTTGGAAGAGTCGCACTAAACAACAATGTTTGTCGTTCTTTTGAAACGTACTTCATGATTTCTCGAATCTGAGGAGCAAATCCCATATCCAACATTCTATCCACTTCATCTAGAACCAAAAATCCAACCCCTTCAAGATTAGCAGTTCCCTCTTGTAAGTGGTCATTCAAACGACCAGGAGTCGCAACGATATAATCTGCGCCTCTAGCTAATTCATCTTGTTGCCGACGGAAAGATTCTCCTCCCACAACTAAGCTACCTGACATCCCAAGACCTTTTCCCATTTGTCTTAAGACCTGATGAATTTGAGCTGCTAGTTCTCTGGTGGGGCATAAAATTAAAGCTTGTTGGGTGGGTTCACAATAAAGCTTAGTTAATAAAGGGATTCCGAAAGCTCCCGTTTTTCCAGTTCCTGTT
>JABMMY010000102.1 GCA_013205415.1 Deltaproteobacteria bacterium | reverse complement strand
GGTGTGGACAACAACGAAACGCAAAGACCGCTTGGAGGCGCATCTTTCACTTTTTCTGGCCTATTATAATGGGTACGTTATTTAGAGGTCCCTCGTTCGATAGGGGCGTTGTTTTTTTATGTGTCACTGAAATTTCTGATCTAATTTTTATCAAAAAAACTTTAACAGGATTACTTCTTAAAACCGGGGGGTCCTTCTGGGGTTTCGATTCTCACCCCACTCTTCCCACCCCGCTTCTCAGCCCTTTTTTAATCAGAATTACCCCAGGCAAAGGGATCAGGTATTACGCTGCTTGAATAGCATGAGTGATGGCTTCAGCACTAAGAACCTTAAGAATTCTTTCTGCAGCATGGCCATCGCCGTAAGGGCTCACGACTTTACTACGACGGCTATACTCCAATTCATTTCTGAGTAGGAGATTTGATTCTAAGACAATTTTATTAGGATCTGTTCCCACAAGCTTTACTGAGTTTCCTAATAAGGCCTCGGGCCGTTCGGTAATATCACGGGAGACTAAAACGGGTTTACCAAGAGCGGGACCCTCCTCTTGGACTCCTCCTGAATCGGTTAAGATAAAATAGGATCGGTTCATTAAATAAACAAATGGCACATACTCTAGAGGATCAATAAGATGAAGTCGCGACGACAACTCCTTACCCGCATTTTTTAAAATTCTATCTACCGGTTCTCTCACATTTGGATTTAGATGAACCGGATAACACACCTGAGAATCTGGATTTTCCTTAAGAACGGTCAGGATGGCATTACAGAAATTATTAAAGCCTTCACCAAAGTTTTCTCTGCGATGACCTGTCACTAAAATTAATTTTTTATTTTTCTGAATAAAGGAAAAGGTCTGTTCCAGGGCTGTTTTCAGAGGTCCTGGATGGGTAGTTTTTGCAACGACACTATATAAAGCATCAATCACCGTATTTCCAGTAACGAAAATTTGAGACGGAGAAATATTTTCCTTAATTAAGTTTTTTTTAGCGGTTTCAGTGGGTGCAAAATGGAGGTCGGCAAGTACGGTGGTGACATGACGATTCATCTCTTCGGGCCAGGGGGCAAAGTAGTTTCCAGTTCTTAGCCCCGCCTCTACGTGTGCGACTGGAATCTTGGCATAAAAGGCTGCAAGGCTCGCCGCTAAGGTGGTTGTAGTATCCCCGTGCACTAAAATACGTGAGGGTTTTTCTATAGTTAAAACCTCTCGAAGGCTGATTAAGACTTTGGAGGTAATGTCGGTGCAGTCTTGGCCCGATGTCATAATATTTAAATCGTAATCGGCCTTCATTTCAAAAAGAGACAACACCTGGTCTAGCATTTGTCGATGCTGCCCGGTGACACAAATTTTGACATCAAAAAGATCCGGTCGGTTTTTCAGGGCTACAAAAACGGGCGCCATTTTTATAGCCTCTGGACGGGTACCAAACACTAAAAGAATTTTAGGCTTTGAAGTCATAGGTAATTTTTAAGTAGGTGATGTAGAAAAAACTATAGAGACCCTCTCTATTTTATCATGAAATCGAAAAAGGAAGGGGCTATTTCACAAGTCTACGGGACATGGTGTCGCGACTTAATAAAACTAAGAGGACCAGCCAAAAAATAAAAACCCCCATGGCTTCAGGATGAAATGGAAGGTCTAATGTGAGGGTACGAATCAAAGAGAGCAGTGCAGTAAGGGGTAATAAGGATGCAAAGATTTGAATATTTCTAGGCAGGTTTTCTAGCGGGAAATAGACTCCACAGAAAAGAAACATAGGAAAAACAATGAGGTATTGCGGATAGGATATTTCCTCTATCGTTTTAGATAACGCTGCCATCCAGAGCCCTAAGCTAGAAAAAAGCAAAGCTCCCAAAAAACAAAGCGGAATGCACATGAGACTACCTAAAACGGAAAAATCTCCTATGAAAACACCTAACACTAGGACAGCGGTCGCCGATAAAGTTCCTTTACTTGCATCCCAAATAAGCTCTCCCCAAAGAACCTCTGAAAGGGTGATGGGAGTTGAAGCCATGGCTTTAAAAATTCGTTGATAATACATGCGGACAAACGAGCCGTAAGCCGCCTCAAAAAAACCTTGAAAAAGACAACTTTGCGCCACCACTCCAGCAAAAACGAACTGACGATAGGAAAGTACAATTCCATTACTTTCTACATTGCCAATCATACTGCCTAAGCCGTAACCAAAAGAACATAGGTAGAGCATAGGCTCGACAAAGGTCGTTACCAGTCCATAGCGCCAATTTTTTAGATAGACGTCAAAGTAACGGAGCCATACACAGCGAATGGGCCAAAAAGATTCTTTAAGTTTATCCCAGCTACCCATTGCGAGCCTCTCCCGAAAGAGATTTTCCTGTCAGCTTTAAAAAAACATCCTCAAGATTGGGATTTCTTTTCCATAAAACTCCAGGGCGAATCTCCTCTTCTATTATTGTTGAGCCCACATGTTTTTCAATGAGCCTCTCCGGGGAATCGAGATCTAAAATAGTACCTTCAAATAAAATAGCAATCCGATCACAAAGTCTTTCGGCCTCCTCCATGTAGTGAGTTGAGAGCAGGGTGGCCACGCCATTTTTGCGGTTTTCTGTTAAAAGCGACCACAAAACTCTTCTGCCATCGGGATCAAGTCCGGTGGTGGGTTCATCTAAAACTAAAACCTTTGGATTTGAAATTAAAGCTCTCGCTACCTGAAGTTTTCTTCGCATTCCGCCCGATAGATTTTCAATGAGCTCATTGCTCTTACCGATCAGACCTAAAGTTTCAAGTAGCTCTCGTGCTCTTTTTACAGTTTCAAAGTGGTCCATTCGATAAAAAGTACCGTAGCGAATCATTTGATCCAGAACATCGAAATCGGTATCTAAGGTGTCCTCTTGATCGCAAACACCTAATCGTTGTTTCGCTTTTTTTGAGTGAGTATGAACATTAAACCCATCAATTAAAACCTCTCCTTGGGTAGCTGGATAAAAGCCGGTAATACAGTTGAGGGTGGTTGATTTCCCAGCTCCATTCGGACCCAGCAGGCCAAAAATCTCACCAGCATTAACCTCAAAAGAAAGGTCCTTAACTGCAATAAAAGGAGGTTTCCCTCTGCGTTCATAGCTTTTACTGAGAAGTTTGATTTGTAAGGGGGCGATCACTGCCCTAGTACATAAGCAAATAATAAAGGCGCTACAATAGTGGCATCGGACTCAATAATAAATTTAGGAGTCTCTGCATCTAGTTTTCCCCAGGTTATTTTTTCATTGGGGACTGCACCCGAGTAGGAACCATAGCTTGTGGTGGAATCACTGATCTGACAGAAGTAGCCCCAGACAGGCACCCCCTTAATTAAATCTTGATTTAGCATAGGAACCACACAAATAGGAAAGTCTCCTGCGATGCCGCCGCCAATCTGGAAAAAACCGATCGGATTTGTTCGGCAGGTGGCTTCATACCATTTGCAAAGGGACATCATATATTCGATACCCCCTTTTAAAATTTTAGGAGAGATTTTTCCCTCTAAACAACGGGCCGTAAATATATTTCCCAGGGTAGAATCTTCCCAACCCGGTACAAAAATAGGAAGGTTTTTTTCGCAGGCTGCTAGTAGCCAGCTGTTTTCGGGTGGGATTTGGTAGTACTGTTTTAATTTTCCACTTTTTAAAATGCGATACATAAATTCGTGAGGAAAGTAGGATTCGTTTCTTTCACTGGCTCCTAGCCACTCCTCCATCACAGAACCTTCAATGCGTCGGATAGCCTCCTCTTCAGGAATGCAGGTATCGGTAACTCGGTTTAGGTGCTGACTTAATAATTTCATCTCATCTTGTGGCGTTAAGTCGCGATAGTTAGGAATTCTTTTGTAGTGGTTATGGGCCACTAAATTAAAAACATCCTCCTCTAAATTGGCTCCTGTACAACAAATGGCGTGTACCTTATTTTGGCGAATCATTTCTGCAAGTGAAATTCCTAGTTCGCCGCTGCTCATGGCACCTGCGAGAGTAATGAACATGGGCCTTTTACTTTCAATGTGAACTCTGTAGGCCTTTGCAGCATCGACTAATGCGGCCGCATTGAAATGTAAAAAATTTTTTTCAATAAAATTAGAAATAGGTCCCTGGGTCATTTTACTCTCCTTCACAGCTGACAGATTTGAACTCCCAGAAACTAGCGATAAAAAGGAGATAAAGCAACCCCCTTCCAGTGACAAATCTCTTTAACTTTGAGATCCTTTACCCCTATGAATAAAATCGAGATTGCAACCTTAAAACAGAGTCAGAAAAATTTTTTCAATAGGGGGCAAACCCTCTCTTATGAATTTAGAATTCAAAAACTAGAGCTGCTTGATAAGTTAATTCGGGATAATGAGACTCAGATTATAGAGGCCTTAAAAAAAGATCTAAAAAAACCGGAGACTGAAGCTTATGTGAGTGAAATTGCATTTCTTTACGATGAGCTTCGATTCACCGTAAAAAACTTAAAAAAATGGATGGCACCTAAGAAGATTTCGACCCCTATCACGCAGTGGATAGCAAAAAGCTATCTATATTCGGAGCCATTAGGGGTGGTTTTAATTATTGCTCCATGGAACTATCCTTTTCAGCTCGTGATTTCGCCTTTGATTGGAGCGATTGCGGCAGGTAATTGTGTGGTGATAAAGCCCTCTGAGATCTCCTTTCATACAGCTCGGTTAATAGAGGATCTGATTTCAAAAAACTTTTCAAAGGAATATATCGCAGTGGTTTTAGGCGGAGTGGAAACCTCCGAACAGTTATTAATGCAATCTTGGGATCATCTTTTTTTTACCGGGGGTACAGAGGTGGGAAGAAAGGTGATGATAGCGGCGGCTAAAACTTTAACTCCTGTGACCTTAGAATTAGGAGGGAAGAGTCCCTGCTTAGTGGATGATGAAGTGGACTGGCAGGTCACAGCCAATCGAATTGTTTGGGGGAAATTTTTTAATGCAGGACAGACCTGCGTAGCTCCCGACTATTTGTTAT
>JABMMY010000101.1 GCA_013205415.1 Deltaproteobacteria bacterium | reverse complement strand
GGATGATGGCACTAAAGGCTCATGATTTTTTTTCGGCTGAAATCTCCTTTAAGAAATGTGAAGAGCTATCCTATCCTCACTATAAATTACTAGGCCATTATTATCTGGGACGAATTGCGGCCAATCGCGGCGATAAAGACGATGCACGTCATCATCTGGAAAAGGTACTCAAAGAGGCCGAAATCGAATTGGAGATTCCCCTAGTGAATGCCACTCTAGACAGTTTAGAGAAACTCTCTAGTTTTAGAGAACTTAAATTACGCCCAGATACTCTTGTACTTTTCATGCCCGAAGCAGACATGATTAAATATTAGATCTCGCTATCTCTACAAAGCGGGGTGTAAATCTAAGAGGCACTAAAAACAACAAGATCTGCTTTCGGTAAAAAGGAACTCGCTGTGAAAAAAAATAAAATAGCATTACTATTCTGTCTTTGGAGCTTTAGTCTTCTTGGGGCCTACGATAGTACGCATGCACTTTTCACAGGCCTCCTTAAAAAAAATGTGTCTTCAGGGGTCGTGAATTATGAAGGCATCAAGGCCGATGCGATTACCCTCGATAACTACATTCTTCAAATCAAATCGGTGACCAAAGACCAATATGAAAAATTCCCAAGAAACGAGCAGATGGCCTACTTAATGAATGCCTATAATGCCTACACCTTAAAATTAATCACCGATTTTTATCCTGTAGAATCGATTCGAGATATAGGGGCCTTGGTGGGAGGATCCTTTCTTAGTAAGAAATCTAAACAATGGAAAATTTCCGAATATGAGATCAAAGGAAAAAAGTTCACCCTAGAGGCCATGGGAAGGCCGGTCACCCTTGATGAACTTGAACACGATACCCTAAGACCCATTTTCAAGGACGCTAGAGTTCACTTTGCCTTGGTATGTGGCGCTGTGAGCTGCCCCTTTTTACGATCTGAGGCCTATACCTCTAGCTTAGTATCTCAACAATTAGACCAACAGGGACAGCAGTTTTTATCCGACCCCTTTAGAAATCGTTACGATAAAAAGGAGAACAAACTCTATCTATCAAAAATTTTTGATTGGTTCGATGGAGATTTTAAGCGCGATGCAGGAGACGTAAAAAACTTTGTGAAAAAATATTTAGCCAAAAATATTCAGGACACCATTAACGAAGAGACCTCTATTTCCTTTTTAGAATACGAATGGACACTCAATAATAAACCAGGACGATTGCAGTAATATCTGCCCCCAGCTTTTCACTTAATATCGACTAAAAGCCCATCCTCAGAGGGCGACTGGGTAATCTCCCACCGATTATTTTCCACATCGATCACAAGAAAACTTTTCTCTCCCCAGGGATGGTCCTTTGGAGGTCCACTTAAGTTTAGTTTCATCTCCAGTGCTTTTTGATAGGTTTGCTCCACATTTTTAACGGTCACTCCGTAGGAAACCTGAGATCGTTCTTTCGGAAGAGAAAAAAACTGAGCTGCCTTTCCCATGGGTTTGAAAAAGGCGATTCGAAATCGGCTTGGAAGTACAAACTCACAAAATTCTGAATTTGAAAAATGGGGCGACACTGAAAAGAGAGTAGAAAAAAACGTCTTCATGTTTTCAACACTCTCCGCAGAAATAACTAGATGTGAACAGGCTTGAATCATACCTTCTCCTCCAGTTTAACCTACTCTAAATAAGTTTGTTTTCGACATAATTATTTTTAAAAATTTGAGATGCTAGGCGCTTTGGATTGTGCCAGTTTCTTCACTCAACTCTAATCCCATTGCTCCGATAAGAATAACAGTCTAGGAATCACGACCCATTATATCGTTTCATTAAGGAGCACACATGAAAGTTAAGACCTACAAAAATGGAAAAAATGACTTCACCGCCTATCTGAAGGATCTAGGCACCGGATGGGAGGCCGGCTTCACCAACGGGACTCCTAAACCTATTTTTATTGGAAATTTTATTCATGCCACTGAGGCCAACGAATGGTTCAATCTTATGAATACCGAGATTACAAAATTTAATAAAAAATTTACGGTAGGAAGCCACTGCCCTGCCGATTGGTTCACCAGCTTTATGGGAGGCCACCTGTACAAACAATACTACAACTTCATTAATCGTGTTTTGACACAGCACAGCCGCAGGTATGAGCAATTGGTGGAGCGTGAAACAAAAAAATACCGTCAAATGAATCGTAATTGGTATCCAGGGGAAAAGATGCCCTTTCTTAAGGTCGCTTAACCTTAGGGCCAGCGGTGAGATTAATTGGCCTATTTTCCAAAGCCCTGGTTTCTCCAGGGCTTTTCCTTTATTTCCTATTCCGATTCCTAGTTGGTAAAAATAATTTGAAACACAGCGCCAGGAGGAGTAAAAACAGAGGTAGTTATTGAGTCCAGAAAACCTAATCACACCTTACTTTCGAAGGAGCGCTAGTGGAAGACTCTTCTCAATCAGACCCAAACAAAGTCGAGACACATTCCGCCCAAATGGCACTTAGCAAATTAGAATGGTTCGGAACTCAACTAGATATTATTAGATTCTGGTTTACCCGAGCTTGGAGAATTGGAATGTTACTGGCAAAGGGTGGATATCTATTATCTGAGCGAAAAAAACTTTTTAAGCAATTAGGACAGGAAACCTTTTACAACATCCAAAAAGGGGATCTAACTCTCACCGAACTGAATCCTTTAGTTCAAGAGATTCGGAACCTCACAAAAAAGATAGAAATAGAGGAGCTACTCATTCGGCGTCTGCGATTTGGAACCTCCTATAAACGGCAATTAAACCCACAGGAGGCGGAAGAACCTACCGCCATGAGCTAGGATAAATTATGTTTATCTACACAGAAGAACAAAAATTACTGATTCACTCCGTCTCCACCTTTGCTAAGGAGTATCTGGCACCTAAGGCCGAAGAGCTTGATGAAACCGAGGGATACAATCAGGTGGCCTTTAAAAAAATGGCAGAGTTAGGACTGCTGGGGATTACTGCCGATGAAAAATACGGTGGGGCAAACTTAGGAGCCCTCGAAACTACTCTAGTCATGGAAAAACTGGCCGAGGCCTGTGCCTCAACCACCCTCTGCTATCTTGCCCACTCGATTCTCTGTGTGAATAATATTCAGGCTAATGGATCTGAAGCTCAGAAACAAAAATATCTACCGAAGTTAATTTCTGGAGCCTGGCTAGGCGGAATGGCCATGACCGAACCCGGAGCTGGGAGTGATGCTTTAGGTCTACAAACTAGGGCCGTAAAGACTGGAAATAAATATATTTTAAACGGCGCTAAAACCTATATTACCAATGGCCCTAGTGGAAATATATTTGTAGTTTACGCAAAGACCGGGCCGAATCGAAAAGATGTGAGTACTTTTATTGTGGAGAGTTGCTTTCCAGGTTTTAAAGTTAGTAAAAAATTACGGAAGATGGGAATGAGAGCCTCTCCCACAGCAGAGCTAGCCTTTATCGATTGTGAAGTTCCCGTAGAAAATTTGATAGGGAAGGAAAATGATAGCATCTCTCACATGATGAAGAATCTAAATCTGGAGAGAATCACCATCTCTGGAATTTCGTTGGGAATCACGTCGGCCTGTTTGAGTTACACTAGCCGTTTTGTGCAGGAGCGAAGCCAATTTGGAAAACCTCTTTCCCATTTCCAGATGGTGCAGGAGAGAATTGCTGAAATGGCAACCTATCTCGATGCAGGACGGGCTCTTTGTTATGCAGCGGCTCAGCGATTCGACTCTGGAGATCTCGATCCTACTTTAGGTGCTAAGTGTAAACTTTTTACAGCTCCAATGGGAACCCGAGCGGGCCTTGATGCCATTCAACTTTTAGGGGGTGCGGGCTATATGAAGGAATATCCGGTAGAACGCTACATGCGCGATGCAAAACTTTTAGAGATCGGCGCGGGCACCAATGAAATCATGCGAATTATTATTGCTAAATCACTTTTAAATTTAAAAGAGGGCTAATCCTAGTGGCGTTACTATTTTATCCTCCTTTAAAATCTGACGAGGCCAGCTATCGAGCCAAAGCGATAGCCCTTTACCAACACTGGATTCTACCTACCGCTTTAGCGGAGGATCGTAGTGAAACCTTTCGCAGGGATATTTTTAACACCTTTGCGAAACAGGGACTCATCTCCATCGCAATACCTAAATCTTTTGGCGGACAGGAGGGCTCCTATCGTTCCTACTATGCAGTCATAGAGGAATTGGCTAAGGGACCGATTGCATTTTCTATTACGGTCGGGGTGACCAATCTTGTCATGGGGGCTCTCCTTGCCTTCGGAAATGAGATACAAACAAATACATTTCTACCCAAACTCTCCTCTGGAGAATGGCTTGGGGCCTTTTCTCTCTCCGAACCTCAATCGGGCAGTGATGCTGCGGCACTCATGTTAAAGGCCACCAGGGTGCCGGGCGGATATTCACTCTCCGGTTCAAAATGCTGGTGCACCAATGGGGGCCAGGCCGATCTTTATTTAGTCATGGCAAGAACAGGTGAATCTAAGAACAAAGGCATTTCTGCTTTTTTAATTCAGAAAAACACACCCGGTTTTTCAATCGGAAAAAAAGAGAGAAAATTAGGTTTAAAAACCTCCCCTTTAACTGAGCTTATTTTTGAAGATTGTGTTATTCCAGAGACGGCACTCTTAGGAAAAGAGGGGCAGGGATTTGAGGTGGCTCTGTCACAATTAGAGGGAGGAAGAATTGGGATTGGGGCTACCGGGGCAGGACTCACTACCGCTGTGATTGAAAGAATGCAACAGGAGCTAAATGGAGAGTTCGGAAAGCACTGTCCTTTTAAAGAGACTATTGCTCATAAATTTGCCGAATACTACGCTCGCTTGCAGGGGGTAAAACAACTCATCACCGTGGCGGCCGACCTTAAAGACCAAAAGTTAGAGTGTAAATTATTGGCATCTCAAATAAAATTACTAGCGACAGATCTTGCTATGGAGACAAGCGGCGATCTCGTTCACTTTTTAGGTGAGCGCGGAGCCCAAGAGGAGGCCGAGGTCGAACGTTTTTTTAGGGATGCTAAGGCCCTGCAGATTGTTGAGGGCACTAATCAAATTCAACGACTTGTCATAGCTAAAGAAATGGAGAAAATGATTTGAAACATTTTTCATTGCCAGGATTCAGTCTTGATTTAGGTTCTCTTTGGCAACACTCGGTCGGTCTCGCGAAATTTAATCCTCTTCCCATGTTTCAAAGGGCGGAAAAGAATCTTTCAGAAAAATTCCTTAACGAGACCTTGGGTTTTTATCATTGGCCAGAAAAGATACCTGAACTAGAACTATTGGAGATTCAATCTTTAGCCAAAGAATTAAAATCAAAATTTCAAGGGGCTCTTATCTGTGGCATTGGAGGCTCCCATTTAGGGGCCGCCTCTATTTTAGAGGCCTTAGGAACGACCGATGACGAGAGATCGTTTCCCATTTTTTGGTTAAATAACGTCGATAGAAATGCAATGGAAAAGGCGCGTGCTTTTGTATCACAGAGAAAGGTGGCCACCCTTTTAATTTCCAAGTCAGGGAATACGATCGAAACTCTCTCTGGCTTCTTTCATTTAAGCCCCTATTTAGATCCCGATGGCATTGTGATTATTACCGATCCTAAGACTGGTGAATTAAGACGATGGGTGAATGACCATCACTATAGGAGCCTACCCGTTCCCACTAATATAGGAGGACGATTTAGCGTTCTCACCTCGGTAGGGCTACTTCCTTTGGCACTCGGCGGAATTAATATTACCAAGGTATTACAAGGTGCACAAAACTTAAAAAAACATCTGACTAGTTTATCGCTAGAAAATAACCCTGCCTATTTTTACGCCTTAAGTTCCTTTTGGTGGGATAGAGAGGAAAATCATAATATTCAATATCTGATGCCCTATCAGAGTCAGTTAAAACTTTTAACCGATTGGTATGTGCAACTGTGGGCTGAAAGTTTAGGAAAAAAAGATGCGCATGGATTTTCGGTAGGACCTACCTTTGTGGGTGCTTTAGGAAGCAGAGATCAACATTCCTTGCTCCAGCTTTTTAAGGAGGGGCCTAATAATAAGCTAATTGGATTTATGGATCTAGCCCCTCAGGCGAACCCCCTATTAGTGGGGAAATCTCCTGTTTCGGCCCCTCAATTTGATTATTTAACTGGTCATAGCTTTGAGGAGTTATCCTCCAAAGCTCTTCTGGCCACTCAGCAGAGTCTAGAGAGCGCCAAGGTTCCTACCTATAGTTTCGAGCTAAATGCGTTGACCCCCGAAACACTAGGTGCCTTTATTTTATTCCAGGAGTTCGCGTGTGCGATTGCAGGAGAGTTTTATCAGGTTAACGCATTCAATCAACCGGGGGTTGAAGAGGCTAAACAACTTTTACGATCCTCATTATGATATAATTTTTTATATGTCACAGCCCAAAAATAATCCAAATTCAAAATTAATTATTCCCGCTGCCACCGAACCAGATTCGGTCGAGCCCACAAAAACTAGAGCCATTGATGGTAAAACCTTAGCCGGAGTTTTAGAGGAGGCTAAGGCCTCTCCTCCTGCGCTGGTCGTAATAGCAGGACGGCCTCTTGGAAAATATTTTCTACTCACGAAGGAAACGATGACATTAGGTCGTGAACTCACCGCCGATATCAGCATCTCCGAAACTGCCATCTCTAGAAAACATACCGACTTTTTAGTTTCCAGCAATGGAGTGGAGGCTAAAGATTTAGGAAGTACGAATGGCACCTTTATTAATGATATTAAATTAGCCACTAATGCGTCTCAGCTACTTAATGATGGGGACCTCATCAGATGTGGGAGTACCCTGTTTAAATTTGTGCGCGAGGGACAGGTAGAGACTCCTGCTGGGCTTAGAAATTACGATTCAAAAATTACCGATGGACTCACAGGAATCAATAATCGCAAATCGATTATTGAAACTATTCAAGAGGAGTTTGCAAGAGCACAGGCCAAAAATTCCCCTTTGAGTTTTATTTTATTCGATATTGATCACTTCAAAAAAACTAATGATACCTTTGGCCATCCGGCTGGAGATTATGTTTTAAGAGAGATCTGCGATTTGATTAAAACGAAAATGATTCGACAGCGAGATGCGATTGGAAGATACGGCGGAGAGGAATTTGCCCTGCTACTTCCGCAAACTCCACTTCATATTGCAGTTGATGTGGCAGAAAGGATTCGTTCTGCTATTGAAAAGCATCCTTTTGTATTTGAGGAGCAACCCATTCCAGTCACGATAAGCTTAGGTCTAGTGGCGCTAGACTCCAGTAGTAAAACCTCAGATGAATTAATTTCACTAGCCGACAAAGCCCTTTACGACGCTAAAAATCAAGGTCGCAATCGCGTCTGTGTTAGATAGCTATTTCTTAAATCACCAATCCAAATCCAAAAAAAAACCCCATCTTTAATTTTATCGGTCCTTTTAATAGGTGAGTCTATTTGCGCCTTCATCTAAAAACCCATTGCCAATAACATCGAATAGAACAACAATTTTAATTCATCAAAACAATGGGAGACACACCATGCTTAAATCATTATTAATTGTTTTACTCTCTTTTCCACTTCTGTCTTTGGGATCGCAAAATGCGATTCTAAAACTATCTAAAGTTTTGGATCTTGAAAACATGGAGGTCTACGATACCCATCTCGTGCATGCCGAACGAGTTTGGGAAGGCCAGGTAAAAACAGGAAAGATAGAAAAGCCCTGCGTCGATATCTTTAATTTAGACGGGAAATTCGATAAACGTATTGAGATTAACTATTCTCCCACTCATATATTTCCTCATGGAGAAAACTCTGTCGTTGTTACGGGAAAAAATAGTATCCCTCATTGGACCACCTCCTTCACCAAGATCACTCTAGTAAAGGGTGGCTACCAAGCAAAAACGGTTCAGTTTCCTGAAGAATATCAGATCGACCATTTTGTAGGTGACGGTAAAAGGGAGATCTTTGCCCTATTCGGTGATCGCCAGTTACTTGGAAACTTAAAGGGCCCCTGGTCACAGGTAACCTCTGAAGAGGTCATCGGCCCTCACCAAATGGTTCTTTTTGATAACACCGTGTATGTACTTAACAACCACAATATTATGAGTTCAGGATTTGAAACGATTTCCAAGGTAGATCTTACCACCGGAAAGGTTAAGATCGTTTCAGGCGATAAATACCGCCAGGGTGTGGTGAATCTCCACTACCATAAAAACTCTGGGCTTATCCTATTTCCTGAATATTTAATCGGTCAGCTAACACTCTTTGATCCGAAAACCGATACGATCGTAGGAGCTATTCCAGTTGAAGATCCCAGAGGGCTGGCCTCCTTTGGAAATTGTATTGCGGTTTCATCCTACGAGAAGCGTCTAGTGTCGTTCTTTGATCTATCGACGAAAGAGCATAAATTAGTCTCGACCTGGGACCTATCACCCATGGGACCTACATTCAAATTTGCTCGTAATATTGGAATGGATGAGAGGTCGGGAAAACTCTTTGCTCGTTCCACCTATCTATGCACCGGTTGTAACGAAACTATGAGCAGTGTGATCATGGCGGAGGAGATCGGCCAAGAGACAAAGAAGGCCTGCCTTGGAAATTCCATTTTACAATAGACCGCTACACCGCTACTGATGAGGTGGAATCGATTCTATGATTCGAAATAGACGTGCTGGTTAGCGTAGCAAGTCTAGTCCCCTTATTTCATTATAAACCTCAATGCGTTAAGTTATTGATATTGAATAATGTAGTCAAATGTATTACAATAGAATCAAGTGAGGTGAGCCATGGCAATGCCACGTACCATAAGATTGAATGAGACCTTGGAAGAAAAAATTTCGAATTATCTCAAAAAGAATCGGATGAAATTCTCCCAACTGGTTGGCTTGGCTCTGGAAAAGTTTATCTCGGAACCGCAGACGATTACCTATTTACCAGCTGATCCAGAAGAGTTTCTCAAAACAGCCAAGAAGGCATACAAGAAGCATAAGCACGCAATGGATCAAATGAAGTGAAAAAGAGGAGAAACGCTGTTCACCCGACTGCCGATGCAGTCGTGCGTGTTAATCAAATGGTTTGTCAGGAAGGGGGGAACACTCATCATTGTTATGACATCGGAAAGATTGAAAGTGCGATCCATACTGCATTTTATCATGGCGAATATCCCTATCCCGCTAGCGAGATCGGAAGGATTGCGGGCGCTCTCTGTTTTTATC
>JABMMY010000011.1 GCA_013205415.1 Deltaproteobacteria bacterium | reverse complement strand
CTCATATCCCATCTGGCATTGTGGTCTCTTCACAAAATGAAAGATCTCAACATCAAAATCGTGGAATGGCGATGAAGGTATTAAAGGCACGACTTTTTGACCGTGAGGTTGAAAAAAGAAACCAAGACAAAAAAAAGGTAGAGGATTCTAAGATGGATATTGCCTGGGGAAGTCAGATTCGATCTTATGTAATGGCCCCTTATCGTCTATGTAAAGATCACAGAACAGATTTTGAGGTGGGCGATGTGGCTGCTGTTTTAGATGGAAAACTTCAACCCTTTATTGAAAGTTATCTTTTAAACAAGAGGACCTAATGAAAATTTTAATTTCAAATGATGATGGTATCGATTCTCCTGGGATTAAGGCCCTAGCCAATGCCTTTCAAAATATGGGCGAGGTGTTTGTAGTGGCGCCTCATCGCGAGAGAAGCACGGCAGGACATAGTCTCACTCTACACAAGCCGTTAAGAATTATTTCCTTTGGAAATAACTATTTTGCAACTACAGGAACCCCTGCCGATTGTGTTTATCTAGGCATTCGTGAAATCGTAAAGGGACGACCCGATATTCTTTTGTCTGGAATTAATCGAGGAGCTAATTTAGGAACCGATCTTTACTATTCGGGAACGGTGGCGGCGGCTAGAGAGGCCGCTTTGATGAATATCAGAAGCTATGCCTTTTCTCTGGCCGATCTTTCTTTATCATTACCTAATATTCCCCGACAGCCGATGCGTTTTGAGATGGCCGCTCAAATGGCCAGAAAGGTCGTCGAGGACACTCTTAAAATTCCATTTCCCTCCCATTCTCTGTTGAATGTGAACATTCCTAATTTAGAGGCCACTCAAATTAAAGGGATGAAAATAGCTCGCCAGGGAATTCGATATTACAAAGATGAGGTTACCAAACGAACCGATCCTAGAGGGAGAGACTACTATTGGATTGGTGGCGCCTACGAAGGCTTTGAAGAGGATCTATATTCCGATTGTCATGCGGTGCAGGAGTCCTATATTTCGATAGCTCCCATCACTATTGATGGCACCCATAATGAATTTTATACGACACTACAGAGCGCTCTTAACAAATAAAACTCCACAAGCGATGTGACCCGAAAAGCATCGCGGCACGAGTTTACCAAAAGTTATGTTAAAGTTGCCTATCTCATTTTGTTCAACGGGAATATTTTCTTTTTAAGATTTAAAATTCATAAAAATATCGATGAGAATGCAGTTCACTTAAGTAAGGGGGCAATCGGTGATGAAGGGGTGTGCTCTAGTAAGACACATTGCAATTCAATCTGGGGTCCTTCTTTGCCTTCTGGTGTTACTCAATGGCTGTTCGGGTTTGCAACCTCGTTATCATGAAGTGAGTTTAGGTGACACCCAAGAAAAAATTGCGAGTCGCTACGGAGTGGGCCTTAAAGATTTAAAAGAATATAATGAAGCGATAGCCAAAGGGATTCATGTGGGGGATAAAATTTATATTCCTTTTGAATCTATCCCTGGGTGGAATGAAGGGGATGAGGAGCGGCTCATTTCAGAGGGGACGGGGCCACTTGCTAAAAATAGAAGGGAGCCTTCTGGAGCCCTCTCTAGAGCCCCCTCTAGTCAAACCCCTCGATTTAATTGGCCAGTGTACGGCACACTAAGCTCTCATTTTGGAAATCGCGGAGGAGAAAAGCATGAGGGGATCGATATCGCCGCTCCCAAAGGGACCCAAGTCTTAGCCTCAAGGTCGGGCCATGTGATCTACAGCGGAAATAAGATTTCTGGATACGGCAAAATGGTCATTCTGCGTCACCCAGATACCTATGCGACCGTTTATGCCCATCTTTCTAAAATCAACGTCAAAAAAGGGGACTTTGTGTCTCGGGGCGAGTCATTGGGAAAGGTAGGTTCTACCGGCAGATCCACAGGACCTCATCTGCATTTTGAGGTAAGAAATAGGAGAACTCCAACAGACCCTTTAGCCCTATTGCCCAGCCCACCCCATCGCAATTGATACCTCTGGCAACAAACCACAGCGGGTACAATCCTTTCTAGAGTTTGAACGTTTATCGAAAGAAGATAAAATAGCCTTTATAAGGGGCTGTGGCTAGTGTGGGGGGAGTGAACTGCACTACCACTACCGTTCAGGGGCCTAATGAAATTATCTGTACGCTACCCACAAAACCCACCACCGGAGCCCTCACCGTCACCATAACTAATAGCGATGCCACCACCGGCTCACTCAATAGCGCCTATACCTATCCGTAAAAGAAAACCGATAAAATAAAAAAGAGGCCGCATTAGGAGTCGGTATCCCACCAGAGGGATAAACAGTGGGTTCTTTTCCAATAACGATGGAGGTTAGGGGAGTTAAATTTTAACATTTCACATTAGATCTCTTTCATAACTCCTCAGAAAAACCTACTTAACCATGAGATTTTGCTTTGTTTTTCATGTTTTT
>JABMMY010000100.1 GCA_013205415.1 Deltaproteobacteria bacterium | reverse complement strand
TCGGTGTCTCCACCAAAAAGGCCCGCAGAGTCTTGGGAAAACTGCGTGCATAATGATTCGAAGGAGCTCTCTTTTTTTAGGCCCTTTTGGATCTGATCAAGTGCTAAGTCGGCCACCTGTTTTTCCATTTCGGTGCGCCTATTTAAAACGAGATGCCGAATTCTAACAAGAGGGAATTTGGCGTAAAAGTTGTTAAGCTCCACCTCTGTCGGGCTAAACTCCCTCTTTTTTGTTTTTCGCTCGTCCTCAATAAACCGTTTATATAGAAGGGCATTGATGTCAGCTTGAATCTCTGGTGTTCGATCGAGGCCACGTTTTTTTGCCTCTTGAACGATTAACCGATATTGAATAAGTCGCTTAATTTTTTCGTCACGAGTTTTTGCTTCGGTGTCATGGCGGAGATCCTCTTCAAAAATGGGCTCCCCATTTATTTTCCCAAGTTCTAACGATGGAATGGTAGTCGCAGACAACCAGGTAGATAGAAAAACAAAAAAGAGGATTGAGAATTTAAGCATGGGCACATGCTAACGGAATCTTGCCGGCTGTGCAATCCCTGGTGCACCAAGACAGATAGAGGGACTAGGTTTTTTTTTCTTTGTTTGCATGGAATGAAAGAAGGTCTTTAATCACCTCTTCGGGCGCCCATTCATTCTCTTTATAATCTTTCAGGGGGGTTAGTAGGGGGCCCAATAGGACACTCTTGGAGTTATGAGCAATCAGGCCATTAGAAGGAAGTCCAATCGCATTAAACTCTGCAGAAAAATCGGAAAGTACCTGATCGGGACCGGTCGCCAAGGTGAAATAGGCTTCATTGAGATTAAATTTTTTCCCATACCGTTTCAACACCGACGGTGAGTCTTGATTGGGATCTAGCGTTACAATAAGAAACTTAAGTGGAACGGTGGAGGCAGATTTTTTCCACGCGGTAAAGAGGCGCCTATTTAACGACATCGTAAGTGGACACATTTTCGGTAGGGGACATCGCGTATAGATAAAGGAAACAAAAAGATAGCTCCCTTTCAGATCGGTTAGTTGAAAGGATTTCCCATTTTGATCCTGTAGGGTGTAATTTTTTAAAGGGGCCTCGGCCCTCGCAAAAAAAGAGCACAGAGAGATACAAAAAATAAGGATCCCAAAAAGAGAGTTCAGCATAATAATCCTTCTCCAAAAAGAGGGTGACGCACCCGCAAAGCATCGGCCCGCTTTGTAAAATGAGAGTTTAATGGCATAATAGATAGAACATCTTTTTTAATAAGACCCAACAAAAAAACACGAAATATAGCCCATGAAGATTCTTCTCTTAAACCAGACGTTTTATCCAGATTCTGTGGCCACCGCCCAGCAGCTAACGGATCTTGCGACCTATTTAGTTCAAAAGGGACATGACGTGAGTGTGATCGCTGGAAGGCGAGGCTATGAAAACAAGGAGGCGATATTTGCGTCTCGAGAAACCTTTCGAGGAATTAAAATCTACAGACTACAAACTACGGGATTCGGAAAACAACGATTTGCTTTGCGGCTATTTGATGCACTTACGTTTGATCTCATGTTGGTTTTAAAGCTTCTGTTTTTCCCGCCACAAGATATTGTGGTTAGTTTTACCTCCCCACCGCTTATTGGATTTTTGGGAGGGTGTTTCTGTCGTCTTAAAGGGGGCAGGGCCGTTCAGTGGTTAATGGATATTAATCCCGCCGCCGCCTTTGCCGTAGGGTATTTAAAAAGAACCTCTCTGGTGGGTAGAGCTTTGAACTGGGCGTTTAGGGCAAGTTTGAGGTCTAGTTCTCACATTGTTGTTTTAGATAAATGGATGAAAAAGGTGGCCGTTGAATACGGGGGATCACAGGATAAGATCTCTGTGATTCATCCCTGGTCTCTTTTTGAGCCCTCGGAAGGGCCGGTTGATCCGAGTGAATCCTGTTTTCGAAAAAAGAATGATTTAATGAATAAGACCCTAATCATGTACTCGGGAAACCACAGTGTGGTTCATCCGCTTGCTACGTTGCTACAGGCGGCAAAGCAAATGAGAGCAGACAGCTCTATTGTGTTTGTTTTTGTGGGAGGTGGATTGAGATCTTTAGAGGTTAAGGCCTTTAAAGAAAAGGAGAACCTATCTAATATTGTTCAATTGCCATTGGTTCCAAGAGAACAATTGACCGACTCACTCACAAGCGTAGATGCCCACATCGTAGTGATGGGAGATGCGGTAAACGGGCTTGTTCACACCTCTAAGGTGTATGGAGCCATTGCAACGGGAAAACCGATCATTTATATTGGCCCGAAAAAAAGCCACGTCATGGATCTTTTAATCAACTGTAAACAAACCCATCACTCGGAACACGGAGATGTTGAGAGTGTTGTGGATGCCATCTCACAGATTAAAGTACTTTCGAAAGAAACAAAAGAACGTGTGGCGACAGAAAATAAAATGTTTTATCGGAATCAATTTTCAGCGGAAAAATGTTTTGCCGTTTTTTCAGAAGAGGTGCTTCGAATGCCAATAGATCGGTTTGAACTAGAACCGACTATACTTTCCGACGTGCCTATTTAATCCAGGTACCGCAGAGGGGTTTTACTTTCCCTCTCGAACTAAATTACGATTCCATGCTGGAATCTCCACAATAAGATCCTCCTCCCCATTAGGAACACACTGACACGCTAATCTAGACGAGGGCCGCACCTCTGGGGCCAAATCCAACATGTCATTTTCATTTTCGGTGGCAACGGAACAACTTTGATTCCCCTTTTTCATATAAATATGACAGGTAGAGCAGGCGCAAACCCCTCCACACGCATGGTCAATATCTATACCGGCACTCATCGCAATATCTAAAATACTTCCAGGCAAACCCGCTCCATACACGGCGGCATCTGGCAGAACTTCAATCGTTTTATCGAGGTTCAAAAAAGTAATCCGAAAGGGTTTTTTAGGTTTCTGAATTTCTGGACACGGAATGTAGGGGTTGGTTCCACCCATAATCTAACTCGCCTTTCTAAAATGAAATATCGGCCAGCATAACAAGCACAATGAAGCAGCGCAACAGGCAATATAAAAGCGAATGTCGACAATATTACAAAAGAGTATTATTATATAAGTGTCTTACCAAATTCAAAAAAAACTTACTTACAACCGTTCCACGGGGGAATCATGAAAAATATTATTATCGGTCTTATTTGCACCTTTAGTTTTTTGTCTGCCACAACTCAAGGCAAAGGAACTGCCGCCTTTTCCAAAGGAGGATCGGGATTTCTTTTTTCGGACGCCAACTCTTTTAATAACGGGGGACAGATGGCCCAAACTATGGGAACCGCAGTTGAGGGTTACTATACTAGACATAACCAGTTAAACACTCAGTCGTTCACCCCCTCGGCGGTTTGGGGTTCAGGAAAGGTGGGATTAGGTGCTTTTGCCAGCCGGTCTGGTTCGGCATTAACAGGAGCCGATAGCGTGCATGCAGATTCCGCAGGTGCGGGTTTAGGTGTGAGTTTAGCTCAGGGTCGAGTGACTGTGGGAGGAACGATGACTCGAAGCCTAGACACGGCACAGTCAAATGATGGGACTGTCAATGCAGCCCTGAACTACAATGGTTCAAAGGGCATGGGCTTTCATATGGGTGGCGGTTTTGGAACCACTTTAAATAGCTCTTCAAATACAGAAACTCGAACGGCCACTCTTGCCTTGGGCTGGGGCTTTAGCAGCATGGCTAACTTTGAGGTCGATTATCAATTAAAAGACCTGGATAACACTAGCAATAACTATACGGTGGGCTCCTATTTAAATTTCGGGGGTTCTAGTTATTATATTGGAACGGGATATATTTATGATAAGCCAAGCGAGGAAAGCTCGGTCTCTGGTCGATTGGGTTATGTCATGGGAAGTTTAGATTTTTCAGTTCATGGCGAGCACACTTTACTGGACGGACAAAGTCCCTATTATGGCGCCACACTTCGCGCAGCCTTTTAATTAGTTCCTGTCGAGAAATGAAAAAAAAATCGCGAGAAGCGTGACTCAACAATTCTTTTCGACGGCAACTAATCAACGCTCCCCATTTCAGTGATTCAAGAAAAAATAGAGTATCCCAGGTTATCTGGGATACTCCTCTCTCTAGGTCCCTTCGCCCTCTTCTTTATTGCTATGAGCATTCGAACAAAAATTATTGGCTCCTTTTTTTCGGTTCTCGTTCTTTTTGGAGCGGTGTCATCGTATACCTACATCCAATCTCGCCAAATTAATCGGCAGCTCTCAATGCTCAGTGAGCTGTTTCTCCCTCTGTCTCGCCAGATGGTTCAAATTCAGGTGGGAACACAAAATCTAGCCGAAGAGATTCACCATTACTATTCTGACGGTGAGCCAGCAAGTGACCGGAGCACCTTTTCTAGAATGGCCAGAGACCTTTACCCCTACGCCATTCAAAAAAAATTCATGGTAGCAGAGCAGTTACTTATAAGTTTTGAGGGAACTTCCAATAAAAGCATCCCACAAATGAAGCTGTTACTCACAGAACTAAAAGAAAACTTTGATGCCTTAATCAACACGAAACAAAAAGCACAATTCGACGCACAATTTATTGTTTTTAAAACCAAACTACAGGGGTTCTCCAAAAAAATTGATGACGAAGGTGAAAAAACAACCACCGCAGCAAAAGCGATAGGGCAAGAAAGCCATCTTACTACGGTAGGGCTCTCCTTGTTGTTACTGTTTCTAGGTCTTTTTTGTCTGGTTATCTCCTACCAGGTGCTGAACCCACTTCCTCATCTTATTCAAAGTCTTAAAAAACTTACCGGCGGAGATTTTGATCAAAATATAAAGGTAAAAACTTCGGAAAAAGACGAAATAAGTCAGCTCGCTAGAGAGTTTAATCGAATGTTAGGCGCGCTAAAGGATCGGGATCATAAAATTAAGGGCCAACAAAAAGAGCTCTTACAATCGGAGAAGCTGGCGGCTATCGGGCAGCTCTCTGCCGAGGTGGTTCACGAAATTAGAAATCCCCTTAACTCCATTAATCTAAACATCGATTGGCTGGCCTCAGAAATAAAAGATTCAAACCCAGAAATAAAAAAAACCATAGAGAGTATTTCGCGGGAGATAGAACGACTCGCACAAATCACAGAAAGTTATTTAGTCAGAGCCAGAGTTAAAGAGCAGACTGGGAAAACTACCGAGCTTAATGGATTGCTCAGAGAGCTTATTGATTTTGAACGTGGAGAAACACGGAACGTGGTTATTGAAACCGAGTTTGA
>JABMMY010000010.1 GCA_013205415.1 Deltaproteobacteria bacterium | reverse complement strand
TCTCTGTTTCTGTCCTCCAGATAAGTTGACTCCTCGCTCACCAAGAACGGTCTCGTACTGTTTGGGAAGTGATTGAATTTCATTTGCAATCTGTGCCACCTCTGCAAGCCTTCTCATTTCATCTTGAGAAAACTCATCCACACCTAAAGCCATATTCACTGTGATGCTTTCACTGAATAAAAAAATCTGTTGTTCAACCATTGCCACCTTTTTTCGTAACTCAGATAGAGGAATGGTAGTGATATCCTGCCCTTTAAATCCTAAGGCCCCAGGTGTGGGCTCATACATTCTCATCCACAAATTCAAAAAGGTGGTTTTACCTGCTGCTACCCTTCCGACCAAACCAATTTTTTGTCCTTGAGTGACACGTAAATTTTCTATTTTCAATTGAAAAGGATTTAGCCTGCTCCAATTTTTAAAGTGAAATTCTAATTTTTTAATTTCCAAAATATTTTCTTTGAATATCGATGTCGCAGAGACCTCTGATGTCACAGTACTAATCTCTGAAGCCTTAAGAACCTCTTCAATTCGTCTTTGAGCGGCAAAACCCTCTCTGTGTAATGTGACTGCCCATCCGATCGCCTCCATTGGCCAAGATAATTGGACTACAAATCTCTGAAAGGCGATAAAGGTCCCTACAGTGATAGCCCCAGACAAAACGTCCCAACCGCCCCACAACATGATTAAAAAGGTTCCTAGATTGGTCAAAAGACCTAGAGTAGGAGAAAAAAAAGCCTCCCATCTGGCTAACGTAAAACCCTGTTCTCGATAAGATAGGCTCAAGTCTCTAAATCGCTGGCATGTTTCATTTTCTAGTACCAGGGATCTAATGAGTCGAACCCCGGAGAAACTTTCCTGTGCAAAGCCACTCAACGCCGCCATCTTTTTCTGAAGTTCTTCAAATAATCCGTCAATTTTAGCCCCTATTTTTTTTGTAATCCAGGGAACCAAAGGGTAAAAAGCAAAGGCAAAGAGAGAGAGTTTTATCGATAAAAATAACATCGGTGGAATTATTAGGATCAACATCAAAACGGCATCTGCGGTGACCAATATTCCCGGCCCTAATGCCATGCGCACCGATTCGATATCATTCGTAGCTCTAGACATGAGATCACCGGCAGCTATTTTTTGGTGATACTCAATAGGAAGTTTTTGTAAATGACGATACAACTTTAAGCGGACATCTCTGGCCACAAGGTGTGAAGTTCCCATCAAATAGATACGCCATAAATACCTACCGTAAGATTGAATTATCATTAGTAGAAGATATCCCACAGAGGCCCAAACTAACTGTTTGACGTTCTTCGGACCGATGGCGTCGATCGCATATTTTACAAACAGCGGCAAACTGACGTTAACAAGATCGACAGCACCTAGAGTCAGTAAGCCCAAAATGTAACGCTTGGGATACTGTTTAATGTAGCACCAAAAGGGGTACTCTCTAATTCTCTGAAAAAGATTTACCTTAAACATAGGTTACTAAATTCTCGTTTCAAAAAGCACCCACTTACCTTTGACTTTCTGAAATCGCTCCTCATACTGAAAACAGTAAGTTAATTGCCTTAAGGGGACATCATGAACCTAAACCAATTCACTGTGAAGGCCCAAGAAGCGGTCGTAGATGCTCAAAGCCTCGCGATAAAAAAAAATCACCAGGGGGTTGATCCCGTACACCTTCTTTATACATTATTGAAACAGGAGGACAGTCTTGTCACTCAATGTCTTGAAAAAATAGAAAAAGATTTAGGAAACAAGGCGATTACGGCTGTAAACGGAGAATTAAACCGTAAAACCGAAGTGCATGGCAATATTCAAACCTACACGTCTCCTGCTCTTCAGAAACTTTTTATTCAATCGGAAGAGGAGTCTAAATATTTAAAAGACGATTTCATTAGTACAGAGCATCTTTTTTTGGCCCTCTTAAATTTAAAGGATGGCCCGATTCCCAATCTTTTTAAATCTTTGAATATCAATAAGCAGGTTTTTCTAGAGGCCCTATCTAAAGTTAGAGGATCTCAACGCGTCACCGACCAAACTCCTGAAGAAAAATACAATGCTCTTGAAAGATACACCAGAGACCTTACCCAAGCCGCCGGTAATGATCGGTTAGATCCCGTTATTGGAAGAGACAGTGAAATTCGAAGAGTGATACAGGTTTTATCTCGTCGGACAAAAAACAACCCCGTTTTAATAGGTGAACCTGGAGTGGGAAAGACCGCAATTGTGGAGGGTCTGGCTCAGCGAATCATAGCTAAGGATGTTCCTGATAGTCTAAAAGACAAGAGGGTTCTTTCTCTTGATTTAGGTGCTCTAGTCGCTGGCGCTAAATTTCGTGGAGAATTTGAAGAACGTTTAAAGGCCGTTCTAAAAGACATTACCGCAACTCAAGGTAAGGTCATTCTTTTTATCGATGAACTTCATACAGTGGTAGGTGCAGGTAAAGGAGAGGGAAGTCTCGATGCCTCAAACATGTTGAAGCCTCAATTGGCCAGAGGAGAATTACGTTGTATAGGAGCCACGACTCTAGATGAATATCGTATTCATATTGAAAAGGATTCGGCCTTAGAACGAAGATTTCAGCAGGTTTACGTTGGCGAACCTTCAATAGAGAATACTATTTCTATTTTACGAGGCCTTAAGGAAAAGTATGAAGTGCATCACAAGATCCGCATTCAAGATTCAGCACTTGTTGCAGCTGCAAAATTAAGTGACCGTTATATTACGAATCGGCAACTTCCCGACAAGGCGATTGATCTGATCGATGAAGCGGCTTCAAAACTCAAAATTGAAATTGATAGCGTCCCCACAGCTATCGATGAATTAGATAGGGCACTCATTCAACTAGGAGTCGAAAGAGAGGCCTTAAAAAAAGATACCGATCCTTCTGCCATACAGCGAAAGGATGCTATCGAAAAGCAGATGAAAGAGATATTAAACCGCTGCAATATTATGAAAGCGCAATGGAAAAGAGAGAAGGATCTCATTTTGAAATCCTCTAAAGTAAAAGAGGAAATTGAGAGCACAAAAATTCTTATCGAACGGGCAGAGCGTGCGGGAAACTTAGAAAAAGCCGCTCAATTAAAATATGAAACTCTTTACGAGCTAGAAAAGAACTTTGCAACCGCCAATAGGTCCCTAGCAGAAGAATCTGCTGAAAAAAGAATGTTAAAAGAGGAGGTGACTGAAGAGGACATAGCAGAGGTAGTCGCTAAATGGACAGGGATTCCCGTTTCGAAAATGTTAGAATCTGATAAGCAAAAGATTCTACGAATGGAGGAGGAATTAAGAAAAAGAGTGATTGGGCAAGGTGAAGCAATCACTACCGTTTGCAATGCTGTTAAAAGAAGTCAAGCCGGACTTCATGACCCCAAAAAGCCTATTGGAGCTTTTCTGTTTTTAGGGCCCACAGGCGTTGGAAAAACTGAAACAGCGAAGGCTTTAGCACAATTTCTTTTCGATGATGAATCCAATATGGTGCGAATCGACATGAGTGAATTCATGGAAAAGCATTCTGTCTCTCGTTTAGTTGGAGCCCCTCCTGGGTATGTCGGATATGAAGAGGGTGGAATGTTAACTGAAGCTGTAAGACGTCGTCCTTATTCTGTTATCCTTTTTGATGAGGTCGAAAAGGCCCATCCAGATGTTTTTAATATTCTTCTTCAAGTTTTAGATGATTGTTTTTTAACCTCTGGGCAAGGC
>JABMMY010000099.1 GCA_013205415.1 Deltaproteobacteria bacterium | reverse complement strand
CCCTACTACAATCACTAAGTCAGGATTCGTTTGTGACAAGACCTGTTCATAGGCAACTATAATTTTTTGTAATTGTTCGGCAGAATCTCCTTCTCCCACCTTTAATTCAAAGTTGGGATTAGGCAGCGAGAATTCTTTGTAGAAAACTTCCGACAGCTCTTTACTATAATGTTGGCCAGTCGAGATTATCGTGGGCTCACACCAATTTTCTTTTTTTAATTGGTGGTAGAGTGGGGCCACCTTCATAAAGTTGGGTCTGGCAACGGCAACTAAGTGGATTTTTATAATAGGAGGCATATTTCAATTATACCCCGTCGATTCCCAATTAGAAAAAGATTGAATCTAAATTAAAATCGACAGCGATATCTGTCTGAATCACAGGCTGAATTTTAGCTTGAGGAGCAAACACTCTTTGTCCGCCCACTCCTACAACAAAACTCCCAGAGTTTTTCTCTGGGTTCCAACGCCATCCTACAGTAGATAATAAAGCGGTCTCTACTGAATACCGGTCATTAGACAGGTCCTGTCTATAAAGATGATTCATTACGATACTTCTGATAACTAGCCCTTGATAAAGTCTATTGGGGTAGTATTGAAGGCCCACTCCTCCAATAATAGTTGGGACCCCTTTTAAGGACCCATAAAGCCCTTGAGCATTAATTCCGCCAGCCATCAGTTCCAAGGATAAAATATTCAATAGTCCTATCTGAAGTTCGGCATGAGGCCAAAATGCGGTTCTTTCCTTAAATCGAGACCAGCCTACTCCAGCTCCCAAACTATATCTTCCCACATAACAACCAGAATCTTTGATTCCGCAGGATACATGATTTAACTCTTGCCCCCACAAAATTGAGGATAAAGAAAGAAAGACCCATGCCATCCCAAGTTTTTTTGTCATCTATTGGCAATACAACAGGTTTGACCTGAAATAAACCTCTTATCCTTTGGTCACTCTCTTTCTTCGGTCGAGCTCTATGGGTCGCTTATTTAAGAAAGAAATCTTAGTTTTTTTAAAAAACCTCAACAATCTAGGTTTTTTTAAAAAGAGTTCTAGACACTTAAATAGCTTAAGGCTAAAAATATCAGTTCAAACTGTGCATAAGGTACGGGAATATTTTACCGATATTTAAAAGAGACTGGCCCATGTAGCTCAGTCGGTAGAGCACGTCCTTGGTAAGGACGAGGTCGGCGGTTCAAATCCGCTCGTGGGCTCCATAAATTAATTTTCAGCGAGAGGAAAGTAAATGTCGAAAGCCAAATTTGAACGAACAAAACCCCATGTGAACGTAGGAACCATAGGTCACGTAGATCATGGAAAGACTACCTTAACATCGGCAATCACGACTGTACTTTCAAAAAAAGGATGGGCAGAGGCTCGTCGATATGACCAGATTGATGCCGCTCCAGAAGAGAAGGAACGTGGAATCACGATTGCGACCTGTCACGTTGAATATCAGAGTTCGATTCGACATTACGCACATGTCGACTGTCCTGGTCATGCCGATTATGTAAAAAACATGATTACCGGAGCCGCACAGATGGACGGAGCTATTTTAGTATGCTCAGCAGCCGATGGTCCAATGCCTCAAACTCGTGAGCATATTTTGTTAGCTCGCCAAGTCGGTGTTCCGGCCATGATCGTTTACCTAAACAAAGTAGACATGGTGGATGATAAGGAGCTTTTAGAATTAGTAGAGATGGAGGTTAGAGAACTTCTAACTAAGTACAAATTCCCCGGAGATGAAATTCCAGTAATTAAGGGAAGTGCTTTAAAGGCTCTTGAAGGTGAAGCTGGTGAAATGGGTGAAGACTCCATTCACAGATTAATCGAAGCTTTAGACAGTTATATTCCAATTCCACCCCGTCAAAAAGATAAGCCATTTTTAATGGCGGTTGAGGACGTATTTTCTATTCAAGGCCGTGGCACTGTAGTGACGGGTCGAATTGAAAGAGGGATTGTAAAGGTTAACGATGAAGTTGAAATTGTAGGAATCTCACCTACTAAGAAAACTGTCGTAACCGGTGTTGAAATGTTTAGAAAGCTGCTTGACCAAGGTGAAGCAGGTGACAACGTTGGGGTTCTACTTCGTGGAATCAATAAAGAGGATGTCCAACGTGGTCAGGTATTGTGTGCTGCAGGCACCATTAACCCTCATAAAAAATGTAAAGCAGAGGCTTATATTCTCACTAAAGAAGAAGGGGGCCGTCATACTCCATTCTTCACAGGTTACCGACCTCAGTTCTACTTCCGTACTACGGACGTAACAGGGGTTGTCACCCTTCCAAAGGGTACTGAAATGGTTATGCCTGGCGATAATGTCGCAGTTGAGATAGAACTCATTACTCCTATCGCGATGGAAAAAGAGGTCCGGTTTGCTATCCGTGAGGGTGGCAGAACAGTAGGAGCGGGCGTAGTAACTGAAATTGTGGAGTAGT
>JABMMY010000098.1 GCA_013205415.1 Deltaproteobacteria bacterium | reverse complement strand
AGATTCCTCTCTTGAAGTTGAAGAAAATAAAAACCTCAATCAGAAAAAAAATAAACGACGTAAAAAAAAGAGAAGACTCCCAGATGATGAAATGGCTCTTCTAAGACGAGAGGCGACCTTTACCTACGGAGTGTATCTGGGGGGGAATTATGGAGTCTTGGCAGCCACCGATACCGCCTCATCTTTGTATCAAGGAATAGGCGGGCAGGGAGGTGGTTTCTGGAGGTATTTTATAGAACCAGATATGACCTTAGGGGCCGAGGTCGGCGTGACTCAAATACAGGGAGCCACGGCAATTAATCAAGATACCAATACCTCTAAGGTGGGTTCGGCAAGGCTTTTAGATATTGCCGCAGTTTATGAATACCTTTATGAAAAGTTTCGATTTTTTGGAGCTATTCAATATTCGCTTGGAATGAGCCTAGCCGAGTTTCCATCGGATCCTACCTATACCGTTTCTGATATCGGGGGGCTATGGCTTAAAGGCGGTGCTGGGTATTCTCTTGCTCTTAATGATGTGGTCAGTCTTGTAGGTAAGGGTTTTATTGGCTACGCGTTTAACCGTAACTATATTGGATTTACGACCTTTGGCCTTTCTGCTTACCTTGAATTTAAAGGGTAATAAAAAACTGGAGTGTCTAGTTTATAGTAACCCTCAGAGGTGCCCTAACTGTATCCACTTAGCCTTCATTTTACTGTCAGCCTAGTCTACATAGTAACCCATTGAAAATATTCATTATTATAGATGCCTATCGGGGGCTGTCAGAACACTTACATCTGTCACTGTAATTTCGTAAAGCCATAGCCTTAAAAGGCTCTGGCACTACCTCTGCATTATCTAAGAGTGAGAGATAAACCGACATAAAAGAAACGGCAGGGAGACACCACAAAGAAAAACATAAAAATATTCAACAGGAACACAACTAGATTTAACAACTTGAATTTACAATTAAAGCAAACAACTTAGAAGCACAAAAATATCCTAAGCCGAATTTAAGAGGGGTTCTTCCTAAAAAGAAGAAACCCCTTCTTTCTTTTTAGAGGTAAAAGATTTCTCAAAAAAATTCACCATCCATCTGGCCTGTTCGAGAATATTTTTGAGTTTTATATTCCCGTGACCTTCATCGGAAAATATTTTTATTTCAACTGGAATCTCCCTCTTTTTAAGTTCTGCTACCATTTGTTCTGTTTCAGATACCGGTACCCTAGGATCATTGGCTCCATGAAAAATAAGAAGCGGTGTTTTTATTTTGTCGATATTAGTCATTGGAGAAATAGATTTTAAAAAAGTTTCATCTGTAAGTGGCCCATACTCTATCTCCCGTAAAGCCCTCCGATAAGGTTTTGTGTTTTGTAAAAAAGTAATGAAATTAGTAATGCCTACACTTTCAGATGCCGCAGTAAATAGATCGGGACTATTTTCAATCATGGAAAGAACCATAAATCCTCCGTAACTTCCGCCGAATAAACCTAATTGATCTTTTTGAGCATAGCGTTCTTTGAGTAACCACTGAGTTCCATCCAGGGCATCTCTCACACTATCCATCCGTAGTTTATAGTTATCTAAGAGAGAGTAATCCCTTCCATAGCCTGTACTTCCTCTTACATTGGGTGCAAAGATTCCGTAGCCTCTTTCGAGAAAATATTGAAAAATCTTACTAAAGCTTGGCCGAAATTGACTCTCTGGACCTCCGTGAATGTAAACGAGAAAAGGGATGGGTTTGCGGGGTGTAGCGGGTTCTTTAGAGGCGGGATAATAAAGAAACGCTGGAATCTGTTTCCCGTCCGCTGCAGGGTAATGGACTAGTTCCTCTCGTGTTAAACAATTAGGGTTTAAAAGTTCGGAGGCCGATTCAGTCCACTGAGTGATTACATTGTTTTTCCATGAAAAAACATGGGAAGGATAGAGTGAATTAGAAAAAGCAAAAAACAGTGAGGGGTCAGATTTGCTAGTAGAAAAACTTATCCCCTTGATGACCGATCGGTTAAGCTCTGGAAGCCCTAGTACACTTTTTCTCTGCCCACTATCATCGATAATAACGCCCTCTATTAAAGAATAACCCTCATGATTTTTAGTAATCAAAAAACGGTGTCGACTAGGATCTAAAAGTAGATCCTCAACCTCATCGGTTCCTGTAGTGAACAGTTTCTGCGTATTGAGATCAGAGATCGAACTGAAAAAAACTTGCGATTTTGTGCTTCCCTTATCAGAGATAAAAAAAAGTCCTTTTGAATCATTGCTAAAATGTCCCTCTTTGGCCGCGACCTGTCCTTCATGTGCTGTTGCATTTAGTAATTGTTTAGTTTTCAAGTTAAAAAGGAGTACATCACTATCGGTGACAGATCTAAATCTTGTGATTGTCGCCCATTTTCCATCGGGAGAGACATCGGTAAGCACGTGATTTCCTTCAAGGGCAATCAAAAGCTCTGGGGTATTAGACTTTAGGTCCCATCGGTACAGATCCATGTCTAATTTATTTCTCTGGTTACTAGTATAGAGAAACCAATCGGAATTGGGTCCCCAGACATTGCTTTCAATTCTCTTGGTTCTATCGACTATGAGTGGTCGAATTTGCCCCTTATCTAAAAGATAAAGATCATACTGTTCGTCGCCCCCTTCCTGAGAAGTTAAGAGTGCCATTTCTCCATTAGGACTTAGCTGATATGAGGAGATACCCTCTGTAAAAAAACTTATTTGCGTCGGCCATGATTTTGGAGTGGCGAGGAAAAATATTTGAGGGACATCTCTTAGATCGGAAATAAAGTACACGCCATTTTTGGTGGCGCTGGGAGTGTGTTGACTGGGAATTTGAATTAAAGTCTCGATACTGTGAGCTATACTGCAATCGGTAGCAGGAGAATTAAATTTATCTTTTTTTGGAGATTTATTTTTGTTTAGGAGGGAGGAGCTATTATTGGAGTCGTTAATAAGCAAATTATTAGGTGCGGTCAAATGAGGAGATTGACGCGGTGACACCGTGGGAACCTGCTGTAATTCAGAGATCGGAGGGTTTTTTAAGAGGAGGAGTTTTTTACGATGTTTAACCGGTTCAGAGGTGGCCATTGTCACATGAAATATCATAAGCATCATTAAAGATAAGAAACTAAAAAAAATGGATACCCGTGGTTTTTGAAATGAATGATGGCTCATCTTGAAAGAATAACAAAAGTTTTCTATAAAGTAATCTGGTTACTCAAGGGTGATAGCAGTGATAAGAGGATAAACTATGGATAAAGATCTTTATGAAGTTTTAGAAATTAAAAAAGGCGCCAATGAAACTGAAATTAGAAAAGCCTTTTTAAAATTTGCAAAAAAGTATCATCCTGATGTCAATCCTAACGACAAGGTTTCGGAACAAAAATTTAAAGAAATAAATTTAGCGTATGAAGTTTTAAAGGATCCTAAAAAACGTCAGCATTATGATCAAATGAGAGCTGTAGGTGCTAATCCTTTTGCTCAGCGTCCACCCGGTGGCCAGCCTTGGGGTGGAGGCCCTGGAATGGGGCCAGATTCTTTTGCAGACTTTGGCCTTGGGGATCTTTTTGAGGAGATCTTTAGTTCGGGAGGAATGGGATCACGAAGTTCAGGACGTAGGGGGGCAGGGCAGAGTCCATTCGGGCGTGGGTTCCCACAAAAGGGAGGAGATCGCCTGGCCAAGCTAGAGGGCTCTTTATTAGAGGCTTCACAGGGTGGTGATAAAAATATTGAGTTTGAAGATGGAAAAAAGTTGACCATAAAGATTCCTGAAGGGGTGGATACTGGAACAAAAATAAAACTTTCAGGTCAAGGGGAACGTGGGGGGCAGGGGGCACCTAATGGAGATCTCATTTTAACTATCGAAGTGTTAACTCATGCTTTTTTTATTCGAGAGAATAATGATATTATTTTGAAGTTGCCGGTCACCTTTTCAGAGGTCGTATTAGGTCAAGAAATTGAAGTCCCTACATTAACAGGCAAGGTTCATTTGAAGATTCCAAAGGGTATTTCTAGTGGGCAGAGATTAAAACTTGCGGGTAAAGGCATTCGATCCCCTAAGACTGGACAAAAAGGGGACCAATTTGTGGAGATTCTAATTAAAATTCCAAAGGAGATACCGCCGTCATATATAGAGGCGGCAGAAAAAATAGGAACAGAATCTTTTAATCCACGAGCGAATATTTTTTAGCTTATCAAGGCATCATCCTGAGTATTGTCTGTCTGCATTATTTTTTTCTGTTTTAGGAGTTTTAAATTTATAGTTCTTTAAGTATTCCTTTGTTAATATTACGAGATACCGTTTTTAGTTAAATTTAATAAAGGGGTTATCTAATGAAAATAGTAATAAAGTTATTCATTTTCACAGGGCTTTTGGCCAGTATCGTTTCAATAACAGGCTGTTCTTATGGACAGGTGGTTACGGTCGGAAAAGATTATGTGGTGGTATTACGACAGGATGGCTTTCTACTTGGTGCCTTAAGAAAAGCTTATGTCTGTAAGGCTACCTCTAATGGTCTTAGCAATTGTAAAGATTCTGAAAACCCTTAATTAAGGAGATTTCCCGATGACTAAATATATTAAATTAATAACGACCGTTATTTTTTTAGCCGCCATCATAACTCTTCAGGGGTGTGCTTATGGAAGTATCACGGCGATAAATAATAATCAGGTTGTGATCATGCGACAGGATGGATTTTTATTGGGTGCTTTGCGAAAAGCATTTGTGTGTAAAGCCAATACTAGTGGACTAACACAATGCGCCTCACTAGAAAATCCTTAGAAAATCGTTAAGCTTTTCTTTTTCCCTCGTTATCGTGTAATACAACGTAACGAGGGATTTTTTTTATGAAAATAAAGTTATCTGTTTTGACTCTTTTTTGCTCTTTAATATCTTCTCCTGCAGCCTATTCCTCTGAAAACTTTCTAAATATTAGTGATATCGGCCCGTCTGTTACGGCCTTAGATATGGACTTAGATTTAGGAATCTCCGTAAAAACTGAAGAGACACCTCTTTTTATCCGAGCCAGAATAGGAAAGTTTTGGATGAAGGGTTCTAATGTTTTAGCCTTAGGGGCCGACTTTGGTTCCTTTGGTAATTATGGCTTGGGTGGCGGCATCGAAGGGGAGTGGCTTAGTATTTCAACCGGATTGTGGTTTCAAGGAAAATTACTATCTAGTAAAAAAGAGAATTTAATAACTGGGTTAGGATTGGGCTGGAGTCTTTTGGGAATGGAAGCACTGATCGCTCCATTAAAGGGGAACAATGTCACGGTGCTTGCCAAGGTTCGCCTTCCTATTGGCCTTTTAAGTCAGTAGTCGGAAGTCCTTTTAAGATCCCTTCAATCGTTTTGGGTGCACAGCCTTCAAACCTATTATTGACTAAGATATAGGAATCGATATTTCGGGTTTGTGCTAGCAAAAGCAGTTTCACTACAGAGTCCCTAATAGGAGTCAGCTCCTGATGAAGTTTGTCGTAGGGGGCAAAACTATCTACAGCCTCTTGATAGAGAATTCCTGGTTGTAATAACAAACGACCGATAAAAAAAGGAAGAGAGTAGCTTTTCGCTTTATCAAACTGATCTCCTAGAAGAGGCATGCGACTCCAGCTATTAAACACATGCCCCACCTGATGGTTTACTAAACATTCAAAATAGGCCGGTTGCAGCCAATTGGAATTTCTAATTTCAACAGCAAATTTAAAGGCGGTATTTTTAGTAATCTCTTTTAAGAAGTTATTAAGTCGCTCAACAAACTCAGAGCCCCTACTAAGGGTGCCTTGATGAAATTGTGAAAACTCAAACATAATAGGTCCAATACGATCTTGATAAGGCAGGAGTGGTTTTAAGAACTTTTCCTGAAAAAGCTCCGCATTTAAAAAGGTATCATTTAGTTTTCCGGCCTCCTTCGCGTATCTGGGCAAAGCAGGATATTTGAAAATAGTCACCTTTTCAGTCGCCTTCAAAATAAAACGAAAGTGCTCTGGTGTTTGCTCAGTATAAGTAGCAAAGCCTTTAGCTGTGGGCCAGGAATAATAGGTATGGTCAACCCCTACACAGGGGTAATGTTCTGCATATTCCTTGAGGCAGGAATCCTTAAACTCCTTCTCGTTGCCATACGGCTTTTGATAGACCAGCCCCTTCCAGCCAGGGTATTTCCAGCTAGAGGTTCCAAAATAACAGCGATTTTTTAAAAGGATTTGTAATCGAGGGTCCATAGCGGACTATTCTGACAGCTATTTAATTTTTGCCAAAGAGGAAGATAGAAATGGGTTTTCGCCATCTTTCACTAAATTGGGTAGAGCTCCAGCAACGGTATTATTTAAAAATCCCTGGTGACTGCGGAAGAACCTCTCATAAAGAACGGCGAGGGCCTCCCCCTCTTCGTAAATAATAGATTTTCCCTCAACCTGTTCGACGGCCAAAAACCGAGGAACTATTTCATGAGAATATTTTTTTGTATTAGGGAATAGT
>JABMMY010000097.1 GCA_013205415.1 Deltaproteobacteria bacterium | reverse complement strand
CCTCTAGAGTAAATGATCAATTGTCTTTTTAGGGCAGCGATGGGGGTCGTGAGTCGACGGACCATTAAAAAGGTAGCCAAAAACATCACTAAGAGTGAGAAAACAAAAATTATAAAAAGCCATGTTTCTAAGATTCGCTGTTCATGTCTTACTATCTGTACGACCTGAGCCGACACGCCCAGTTCATCACCGAGAAATAAATTGTAGTTACGCTGAATAAACCAACCCATCACAAAGATCATAATTAAAGAGGTGAATCCAGAGGTGAGTGTTAGGTACATAATATATTTCAACTGGATAGGAAGTGTTTTTAATCTTCTTGGGCCCTGAAGCGATGGGGAATGAGAATTTTCTGTGTTCATGAGTTTTAGGATATCAGTATTTTGCCTATTTGAGAAAGTGTCTCTAAATCGTGAATGTCCTCTGTTCTTTTTTCTAATCTAATCTGAGGTAGGGTTCCTGCGGCATCATTAAATTTAGACAACCAATATTGCTGTTGTGAAACCAATTCGGCGCGATACCTTAAAACGACCTCAATCTCCTCTCTGGTATTTTTTGGCAGAGCTACAGAGTCTGGAAGGCGAAGCGGGCCGGAAGGTTCGATACGGTTTAAAATAACTCCTGAAAGAGGAATTCTCTTTTCTTTTAGCACGCGAATAAAATGTTGCGATTCTGAAAACCTAAGCTCACTAGGATAGGTGACTAGAAAAAAACCGGTCCTATCGCTTTTTAAAAGAGTGAGTACCTCTAAATTACGATCGCGAAAACCTTTATGCATTCCCTCGAGATCATCCATGACCTCTGCGAGTGCTTTAAAAAAATCGCTCCCGAATAATTTTTCTAAAACCTTCATGGCCATTCGGGTGCCCTGGCGAAATAATGAAAAGGGGGTTTTGGAATTTTGAAACCAACTCAAGACCGAGTTATCCATAAAATCTGCCAGTTTCTGAGGGGCATTAAGTAGATCTAAGGCATTCTGAGAGGGCGGAGTGTCGACAATAATTTTTTCAAAGGAGCTATCTTTTGTGAATTCTAAAAGCCGCTCCATGGCGGCATACTCATGACTTCCCCCTAAACTTTCCACCATGATTCGATAGAGCCGATTATTTAAAATTTTATCTCGCTGTCTTTCTGAGGCGGCGAAACGGGTTATGATTTTATCGAAATAGCGTTGGGTATCTAGCATCGACGCAAAAAGTTTAGTCTCCTTTTGTTCGGGAAGCGAAACGGGCTGAAGATCACTGGTGAAATTTTCAAAGCCCAATGCCTGGGCCAAGCGTTTTGCAGGATCCACTGTGAGCACTACCGTTTTATAGCCCTCTAAAGCTAGCGAAACTCCCAAGGCTGCTGCCACGGTAGTCTTGCCTACGCCTCCAGGGCCGCCGATTAAAAAGATCCGTTTTTCTTTCCATTGAGGTTTCACTTAACTCTCCAAACTCTCGGCCAAACTCTCGGCCAACCGTTCGATAGTCTCTTTTAAAACCTCGGTCGAAAACCGCGGTAATTTTTTGATGACCAGAGGGAGATTACTAGCCTCTTTTAAAACTAAGGTTTCTCTACGGACCCTATTTTGATGATCGATTAGACAGTTTGTAACCTCTCTTGAAAGTTCCTTGGGTAAAGGATTGGGAATCGGAAAGTCGGGAGTGCATTGATTCACTAATAAAAAACCTAACGGAAAATGGGCCAGGTTTAAGGCGCTCTCTACAAACTGCTGGGTTTCAAGGATTGGCATCTCCTCGGGAAGGGTTACGATATCTAGTCTTGCTCTGGGATCAATAAACATATCGCAAATTTGGCCGGCCTGGCGGTGAACAAAACCGGAGGCAAACATTTTTTCAATTCCCATGGGAGATTTAAAAAAGGAGAGGGCATGGCCTGTCGCTGGCAAGTCTACAATCAAAGTGTCCTGCTCGGCTCTATCAAAAAGATCCCATACCTTTCCTGCGATGACCGTTTCCGGTAGTCCCGGAGCGGCTCCTATAAAGGCCTTCAGAATTTTATTATCAAAAACGGCATCAAAAAATTTTTCAAATTTCAAAGTTTTTAAAGCATACTCTTTAAAACAGGAGACCGAGTCTAGTTGCTCCCACGGAATTCCAAAATCTTTTAAAGCGGAGTTTTCCGATGGATTATTAAAAGGGCTCCAACTCACAATCTTTACTCTCTGTTTTTGACGTTGGAGAGCCAATGCCGTAGCCCATGCCATCGCCGTTTTTCCAACGCCGCCCTTTCCTGTGAAAAAAATAATCTTTCTTTTCAAAGAGTCGGCTAAAAAAGAGGGTTTAGAAGTAGAACTTTTCACAATTTTAGTATCATCCCTTTATTTTTTTGTGGGTAGGAGATTTAAGACGAGGGGAAACCATAGTAGTGGAAGATTGCGAACCTTTCAGTAGGGGATCCTCCACATTTAGGTGAGATAGCGTGATCTCTAAAACTCTTCTGGAAAATAAAAGGCCGGCATGGCCGACATGGGAGAGATGGATATTTCTTACCCCTTCCCACCAGGTGCAATCTTTGGGTCGCATCATGATGTCTAGGGCTCCTGAGATAGCAATGGCACGAGTGTGAGTGGGAGGAGGGCAATGGTTTAAAGTTTCAATAGTCGGACTCTGCGGTACCAGCTCTCTAATATGGGGAAGGATCGAATATTTTGACCATTCGGTTCCACGATGGGGGGTTCCCAAGGTAATGAGATTCCGAACTAGCCCGTCTCCGCCTAAAAGTTGCACAAAATATCTCGAAATAACCCCTCCCATGGAATGGGCAATGATATCGCATTGGGAAACGTTATGTTTTTTTAACAGCAGCCGAGCCTCCCTAGCCACCTGTTCGGCCAGTTTAGGGATGGGGTGAATACTGGTCAAAAGATTGACCTCCTTAAATTGACGAAATCCCTTAGAGTAAAGCCGCTGCTTAAGCCAGGCAAAGGTGCCGCTGTTATGAAAAAAACCATGAACAAACAGAATGGGAAGTTTCGGCTTAGAGGGGGGGAACTTAAGCGAAGGCAATGTAGGCAAGGAGATCGGAAGGAGTCCTAAGGGGTATAGCTCATAAGTTAAAATAGAGGCCGCAGATTCTCGAGCAATGTCCCAGCTTAAACGGGAAGCTTTATGAAATGGATGTTTGAGCTTCATTTTATTTGAGCTTTGACCTAAAATCTACTTTTGGCAAGGCGGTTAGTAAAAAAAGAGAGTTATCCTAATCACTTTGCTAAGTTTCCTTTAAAGTATTTCATCTTGACTAGCGGCCTTAAGGAAACGATAAACATGGGCACTTAAAAAATATTGGTTGAACTTTAATTGACGGCGGTCAGATATGCCAACACCACAATTTCCAGAAGCAGAAAATGCGATCACTCGACGAGATTTTTTTAGTTGGACGGTCGTAGGATGGGCAGGTTTTACTGCAGCCATGGGCGCTTTTCTTGCTGCGTCGGGTCGACTTTTCTTTCCTAATATTACCTTTGAACCCCCTCAGCAATTCAAGGCCGGATTTCCTGCCGAATATGCTGCCAATAAGGTGGATGAACGATTTAAAAAACGGTACGGGGTGTGGTTGGTAAGAAATGAACGCGGTATCTATTGCCTTTCCACAGTTTGCACCCACTTAGGT
>JABMMY010000096.1 GCA_013205415.1 Deltaproteobacteria bacterium | reverse complement strand
TGTCGCAGTTGAGATAGAACTCATTACTCCTATCGCGATGGAAAAAGAGGTCCGGTTTGCTATCCGTGAGGGTGGCAGAACAGTAGGAGCGGGCGTAGTAACTGAAATTGTGGAGTAGTAAATATGCAGACAATTATTAATATGGAATGCACCGAGTGCCGTCGACGAAATTACACGACGACAAAAAATAAAAGCAAACACAATGAACGCCGTGCGGCTTCAAAGTATTGCAAGCACTGCAGAAAGCATACAAGTCATAAAGAAATTAAAGCTTAGTTAGAACGGAATTCTTGTTTAAAGGTGTTCCGTTTTGCTCGTTTTTTTAGGACGCTAGCTCCAATTGGTAGAGCGAGGGATTCCAAATCCTTAGGTTCAGGGTTCGAATCCCTGGCGTCCTGTTTTTCTGGGATCCTCTCAGATTTGAGTTTTATACGCGCTGTGGTATAATTAGAATGAAGTTACAGAATATATCATTAGCTAAATAGCCGAATCTCCAACATAATGTGCTTATGCGCTAGACCTATTCACTTGAGCTTTTTAGGGATGCTACTCGGGCTCTTTTAACCTTATATATAGTTCAGCTGCAGGTTAGTTAATAAAGAGTAAAAGGAAGGATTTGTTGCAATGAAACACCAACTCAAAGAGATTCTGGAGCGAAGTATCTCAGAGCTTGGAGCCGCCAAAAGAGCCATTCACTGCGAGCCTGAGCTTTCTATTCAGGCGGCTATTGCCACCTTAAAATCGGCCAATGTCGGAAGTCTAGTTATTACAGAAGGAACTCGTGTTGTGGGTATTTTTACTGAGCGAGATGTTTTATTGAAATGTGCTCTTCAAGAAATTCCTTTAGGAAGTGCTAAAGTTGCAGATTATATGACACCAAATCCAGTTTGTGTTCAACGATTCGAAACTATCGCCAATGCACTTTTAAAAATGAAGGAGGGTAAGTTTCGTCACATTATTATTGTAGACAGTTATGGAAACTTAGAAAAAGTGGTGTCATTAAGAGAGATCATGGATTATCTAACTACTATCTTTTTAACTCCCGATTCCAAAGAATTCTAATTCCTGCGAAATCCAACTAAACCATTAGACCCCTCCCGTAACCTAAAGCCCTATATTTTCCAAGATCCTTGACCCGTGCTTCGTCACGGTCTGGTCAAACCTACTCAAAAAATCTTAACGCTTTAGGTTGCGGAAGAGGTCTATTTTATTTTGTAACTTTTTGATACTGGCATTTTGCATAGAGAATGTGACGATGTCTCACCTCTGTAAACTTTAGTCTATCGGTCACCTCCTGTTGTAGAGATTCTATTTTCGTATCGTGAAACTCAAAAATTTCATTACAATCTAAGCAAACAATATGATCATGATGAAGTTCTTCATAAGGTTCAAAAATAATAACTCCATTAGCATCGATTAAAGTTTCCTTCAAAATTTTGGCCTCACACAGCATTTTAAGATTGCGATAAACGGTTGCCGCCCCAATGCCTGGATGGGCGATAATCACCGATTGAACAATCTCCTGAGCAGTAAAATGCCCCCTTTTTTCTAGAATTAGCTTTGCAATTTTCCATCGTTGCTCGCTGTACTTAAGCCCGTTTTCGTCAAGATAGGCCTTTAATTCTAGCTGCCATTTTTTTAACTTTTTAGATTCGTCCTGTTTTTTTTTAATCGGAAAGATTGAAATAGGTCTGCCACAGGGGAGTCCCTTATCTTCAACTCGCGGGTTTTTTGAATTTAGATTCATAGTTTTATTAAAGCTTAAACACTAGTGTTAGTAGAGAGGTAGGGCATATCTTATAGTTATATCCCTGGCTTTTGGCTCCTCTTTTTTGACCGCTACAAAAATTACCACAAAATCTTCAATCATTTACTTGAAATTTGAACTATTTTACGGCACAACAGTCGCTTACTTATGGATAACCGCAAGATTATTGTTAGTTTTTATCTCGTCGCTTCACTGGTGACATGGCTATTGAGCCATAATTTTGTCCTATGGTTATCGACCAAAGTTTATGAAATCCGAAGATTACCTGGTCTCAAATTTGGGCTTGAGGCTATACCAGCCATTGCGGCCCTAGTTACTTTTGTGGTACTGCTCCGACACCCAAAAACAAATGTTGTTTTGGATGAAGTTGTGATTGAGCTTAAGAAAGTAACGTGGCCTAAAAAAGAGGACGTTGTAAAGTCGACGTGGGTAGTTTTAGTTTGCATAGTTTTTATTAGCTTAATTTTAGCTGGATTTGATGCGATGTGGGGCAAGGTAATTAGTTACTTGCTTAGTTAAAGGAATAACTGTGGATCAGGATGAAAAAAACCAGGTTGAAGGCTTAGTAGCCCCAGTACAAGAAGAGTCCGATGAGAACACAACTCAAAGCGATTCCGATTTTAAATGGTATGTCGTGCATACCTATAGTGGTTATGAGCAAAAAGCTAAATTAGCTCTACAGGAACGTATTAAGCAGCAAAAAATGGATACTTTATTTGGCGAGGTTTTAATTCCGTCAGAAAATGTCATCGAATTAGTTCGTGGAGAGAAAAAAACCACCAGCCGTAAATTCTTCCCTGGTTATATGCTAGTCAAGATGGTATTGAACGATTCGACTTGGCATTTGGTTAAAAGTACGCCAAAGATTACCGGTTTTGTGGGTAATGCCATTCGACCACCTGCAGTTCCTGAAGAAGAGGTTTCTCGTATCTCCAATCAAATGACCGCAGGAACTCTTAAACCTCGACCGAAAGTTCAGTTTGAAGAGGGCGAAAGCGTAAGAGTTGTTGATGGTCCATTTGTGAACTTCAATGGTGTTGTTGAAGAGGTTAAACCTGATAAGGGTAAGTTACGAGTGATGGTAAGTATTTTTGGTAGGTCGACTCCAGTAGAGTTGGATTTCGTACAGGTAGAAAAGAATTAATAGGGGATAACCCCTAGCTTTTGAAAGTGTTTAAGAGGTATTTGCAATGAAAAAGCTAACTGCGATGGTAAAACTTCAGATTCCTGGTGGAAAAGCTAATCCTTCACCTCCAGTGGGACCTGCACTTGGACAACATGGTGTTAACATCATGGAGTTTTGCAAATCATTTAATGCAAAAACTCAGAATACTAATGGAATGATTATTCCTGTAGTTATTAGTATTTATCAAGATAGATCATTTACATTTATAACTAAAACCTCTCCAGTAGCTGTCCTTTTAAAGAAAGCGGCTAATATTGTGAAGGGTTCCGGAGTTCCTAATAAAACTAAAGTGGGAACCGTGACCAAGGCTCAGGTAATAGAGATTGCAACCATTAAAATGCCCGATCTCAATACGGTAGATTTAGATTCCGCAGTTAGCCAAGTTGCCGGAACAGCTCGTAGTATGGGTTTAGAAGTCGTTGGTTAAGTTTTTAGGGAGTAAGTAACATGCCTTCATCAGGAAAAATTTATAAAATCAATTCGGCAAAAGTCGACAGGAACAAAAAGTATCATTTAGATGAAGCTTTGGCTCTTCTAGAAACTTTTCAAGCACACAAATTCGACGAAACAGTTGATGTGGCTATTAAATTAGGAGTAGATCCTAAACAATCGGACCAGATGGTTCGTGGTGCTGCAGTACTACCTCACGGGATTGGTAAAAATATTCGTGTCGTTGCTTTTGTTCGTGGAGAGGCTGAAAAAGAGGCAAGAGATGCCGGTGCCGACTTTGTGGGCAACGATGATTTACTAGAAAAGCTGGAAAAAGGTTGGATGGAATTTGATCGTTTAATTACGACACCAGAAAATCTAAAAGAGCTAACCAAAGTTGCAAAATACTTGGTCCTAAAGGTTTAATGCCCAATAAAAAAACTGGAACGGTAACTTCTGATATCGGAAAAGCTGTAAAAGAACAAAAGATGGGTAAAGTAGAATATAAAGTTGAAAAGGCTGGGATTGTTCACACGCTTGTAGGAAAAAAATCCTTCGGCCCAGCTAAACTAAAAGAAAATTTTTTGGCGCTATACGACAACATTCTAAAAGCTAAACCCCCCACATCTAAAGGTGTCTATATTCGTAAAATAGCCCTTTCTACTACAATGGGGCCGAGTATCGTTCTCGATTCTCAGGGGTTAGAAGCTATGGCACGAAGTTTGTAATAATTGTCCAGAAATCGGTTGACGAAAAGAAATTTTGGGTATTTAAAGGCATCTTGCATTTCAAGTTGCCAAAAGCCCATAGGCTATTAGGAGTTTTTCTTGAATCGTTTAGAAAAACAAGAGTTTGTTAGTGAATTAGCAAAAGGGGTCCAAGAATCCCAAGCCATCGCATTGATGTCCTTCTCCAAACTTACAGTGGAGCAGATGACCTCATTTCGGTTAAGTCTTCGTAAAAAAGACGTGATGGTTAAGGTGGTCAAAAACACCCTTGCTAAAAGAGTTTTTAATGAAACTACCTATAAAGAAATTTGTAGTCAGTTCGAAGGTCCTACGTTAATCGCCTTTAGTAAAGGTGATGCGGTATTGGCAACCAAAGCCATCATGGAATGGGCCAATAAGGAAAATTTCAATTTAAAAGTAAAAGCCGGAATTGCTCTAAATAAAGTTATCTCCTCTAAAGAGATGCTAGCTCTTTCCAAGCTTCCTGGTCGAAATGAACTTATGGTCAGTTTTTTATGGGCTTTAAAGGCTCACCCAACAAAGTTTTTATATGCACTTAAAGAC